>DASYVW010000073.1:0-1802 GCA_035936675.1 Gemmatimonadales bacterium | reverse complement strand
GACTCGGTGGTCGCGGTGGCGCGTGAAGCCGGGGCCATGGGTCTCAAGCTCTACGCCCAGCTCGATCTCGAATCGGTAAAGAAGCTGGTCGCGGCCGCACATCGGGTGGGTATGCCGGTTTGGGGCCATGGGTGGGTGCAGCCTACCAGCGCCTTGGAGCAGGCTCTCGCCGGCCAAGATGGAGTTGTCCATGCCGCCGGATTTGCGGGGGAGCTCTTCTCCAAGGAAGAGCGGGACACTCTGGTGAATGACGGCAACCTCCAGATGGCCACCGCCGACGTCGCCACGGTCGGGGCGGTACACGATCCGAGGATTCTCGCCGCTCTCGACTCGATGGCGCGGCTCGGCACGTTCTTCGAGCCTACGCTCGATGTCACCCGTCACAGCGTGGCATACTTCGACTCCAAGCGGCGTCACATCCCGTCGGAGCAGGAGGAGTATGTTCGCGCGGCCTCTGGATTCGGTATGGAGGTGACGCGAGAGGCCGTCAGACGGGGAGTCCGGATCAGCGCCGGCAGCGATCACGTCGCCTACGGGCCTGCCAACGAACGCGCCTCACTCCTCGGCGAGCTCGGCCTGCTGGTGGACTCGATCGGCCTGTCGCCCCGGGCGGCCCTGCTGGCAGCCACCCGTGACGCGGCGCGCGCGCTCGGGGGAGAGCCTGCCCGTCGGCTCGGAACCATCGAGGCCGGCCGTTATGCCGACCTGGTGCTCCTCAGCAAGAACCCACTCAGCGATATCGAGAACCTCGAGTCGGTCGAGTGGGTCATGAAAGGCGGCCAGATCTGGCGGCCGGGACAGCTGCGCAGCGGGATTGCGATGAAATAGGCGGGGAAGCTACTTCCCCGCCTCGATCGGCAGATCGACCCGCTCCGCCCACTCCGTCCACGATCCCACATAGATCCGGACCCGCGGATATCCCAGCAAGTAGCGCAACGTGAAGTGGACGTGGCTCGCTTCAGTCGTGCTGTTGCAATAGACGATGATGTTCTTGTCCGGCGTGATCCCCTGCGCGGTATACCCGTCACGCAGCTCCGACGGGCTCTTCCATACGTGTCCGAAGCCTTCCTGGGTGAGATCATTTTGCCAGTAGTGGCTGATGGCACCGGGGATGTGCCCTCTCCGCATCTGAGCCCCCGCCTGGCCGGCGTACTGATCCGCTGGCCTCGCGTCAACCAAGATCGCATCGCCGGTGGCGATGGCGCGCCGCACGTCCTCGAGCGACGCCTGCTCGGGGTGAAAGGGGCCGGTGGGAAACCGGGTCGCGGCGAGTCGAGGGTATTGGGGAACGACTGCCCGCTGTTCCAGCTGCCATTTGAAGTAGCCGCCGTTCAGCACGTACACCTTGGGATGGCCAAACCCGGCCAGCAGCCAGGCCAGAAAGGTCGCATCGATGTTACGGGTCTCCCCTGCGCTATAAATGACGACCGGCTGATCGATGCGCAGCCCGAGCCGCCCAAAGAGCTCGGCATAGGCTCGGGGCGAGAGGAGCTGCGCCGGGATGCCACCAGCGCTTGCACGAAGGGTTTCCGTGCTGAGGTACACCGCGCCGGGCAGGTGATCCTTCAGGTAAGTAAACAGGTCTGCTCTCACATCAACGACGCTCACCGCACCCTGTCGCTGCCATCGGGCAAGCTCCTCTGTGGAAACCAGTCGGGGCAGTGCTTCCACTGTGGGTGCGGGCTGCCCCCCCGACGTGGCGCGGCCTGCGCAGCCCGCCCCGACGTATCCCAGCATGAGCCCCGCAACGAACCGCAATGGCCTCACCGCACAGAATCCAGTCCCATGTAGACCTTCTCCTC
>DASYVW010000072.1:0-6816 GCA_035936675.1 Gemmatimonadales bacterium | reverse complement strand
CGGATGGATGAGCTCGGAGGAGACGACGAGCCCGCCGGTGCCGGGCCGACGCCGAGCGCGCCGGCGCCCGCATCGATCGGCATCGAAGCAGTGCGCGGAACCCATCGAATCGCGGAAGATCACGCGATGGAACGGCAAAGCCGTGGTCCCGACGCGGCGCCGTCATCCAGCTACGTGCACGTGCATCTGGATGAGCAGGCCCGGCGTCGCTCATTGCCCATCCTGGGTCAGGCTCACTCGTGACCGGCTTCACGTCTGCCCTGCTCGCGCTGCAGTGGCAGATCAACCCGCAGTCCGGAGCCCCGCTGCCGCCGCGGTGGGGTTGGTATGTGGTGTTGTACTTCTTCATAGGCGGACTCACGGCAGGATGCTATGCCATCGCCTCCGCGCTGGCTGCCTTCGGTGATCCGCGTGACCGTGATGCCATCCGGATCGGATACGGGTTGGCCTTCCCTGGTGTGATCCTCTGTGCCGCGCTCCTGGTGCTCGACTTGGGGAGGCCGGAGCGCTTCTGGCATATGGTGTTCATGTCCCACTACTTCCCTGAGCCGATCTTCAAACACTGGTCTCCGATCTCACTGGGCTCCTGGGTGCTCTCCGGGTTCGGCGCCCTGGCCTTCGTCTCGTTCGTGGGCCTGCTGGTGGAAACTGGACGGCTTCGCTGGGGACCGGTTGTAAGGCTGGCGCACCGGTTGCGCGGGCTGCCCAGAACGGTGTCCGTTGCCTGGGCCATCCTCGGAAGCTTTTTCGGGTTCTTCCTGGCGGGCTATACCGGAGTTCTGATGGTAGCAAGCGTGAAGCCGGTCTGGCACAACGCCATCCCACTCGGCGGCCTGTTCCTCGCATCCGCAGCCTCGACCTCGTACGCGCTGCTCATGCTGCTACTCGGCCGCCGCGGTCGAGGACACGCCGATCCCACGGTTCGAAAGCTGGCCGACGCGGACCGATGGGCAATCGGAATCGAGCTCCTGCTCCTGCTGCTGGTGCTCGTGCCGCTCGGCTCACTGGCTCGACCGTTCATCACCGGGGCCTATGGCGCTCTCTTCTGGATCGGCGCCGTCCTCGCCGGGCTGCTGGCTCCCATCGTGCTGGATTTGGCCGGGCGCGCGGGTGACATCGAACGCAAGCAGCGGTTGAGGGCTACGCTGATCCTGGTGGGCGGGTTCTTCCTGCGCTTCGTCATCGTGATGGCTCCCCAGTCACCCGAGATTCCGCCGTGGCATCTGTGATCCGTAAGGCGGGATTGCTCCTCACCGGTGGCGCCCTGCTCGGCGGATGCTCTCCCGAGGCGCGGCGGGTGCGCGACGGCGGACCCGGTGCGGACCCGGGAAACAAGATCGTGATCGAAGCACCGGCAGCGAACCCACACGCAGCCGATACGACGCTCTGGCCGGGTCGAGCGCCGGCCCCGGTGGAACGACTCGTGGCCGGCACCATGCCTCCACCTCCTGCACCGCCTCCTGCACCGCCGCCCGCCAGTCCCGCGCGCCCCCGCTGATGAGCCACACGCTCGACGCGCTGGTACGGAAACATCCCGAGATCGCGCCTGCGGCCCACACCCTGCGGATCCTGGCAACCACGCTGCCGGACATCACCTTGCCGGCCGGCGTGCCCCACTTGGCCGCCGCCGAGGCCCGACTGGCCACCGGCATTTCGGCATTGGAGGGCGAGCCACTGCTCACCGGATCCGCACTCATGGCGAACGTACGCCTTCTGGTGAAGGCGCTCCGAGAGGTGCTGGAGGCAACCGAGAGACTGCCAGAAGCGCTGGAGCACCGCCTCGGTGAAAGTGCAGCCGATTCGCTGGCTGCCGCGGCGCTGACCGGGGCCTGGGATCTCGTCGCCGAGACCGCACGCCGCGCCGGTCTCGATTCCCATCTCGTGATCACCATCGTCGATCACGCCGCCCGTCCCGCGCTCCGAGCGGGTGCATCGGCCCTGCGCGAGCTACTGGCCCAGTCCCGCTGGACGCGCGCGACGTGCCCGGGCTGCGGTGCTCCGCCACTGCTGGCCGAGCTGCGGAGTGGTGGATCGTCGATTGGCGGTGCGGAGCAGGAGCGGGTGCTTCGATGCGGACGCTGTCTAGCTGCGTGGGCGTTTCCGCGGCTGTGCTGCATCGGGTGCGGGGAGACGAGCCACCAGCAGCTCGCCTATCTTCACGGCTCGGGCGAAGGCACATTCCGCCGCGCCGACGTCTGCTCCACCTGCGGTACCTATCTCAAGAGCATCGCGGTGCTCGCGCCACTGAGCCTTCCAGAGCTGCTCGATCTCGACCTTGCCACTGCTGCGCTCGATGTCGCGGCAGTGGAACAAGGCTTTCATCGCTGACGATTAACGTGAGCGGAGTGCACTGCAATCTGTGACACTCGGCACGGCCGGCTTCAACTCAAAGTGTATAGTAGGCAGCACAGGGGGCCCAGGCTGATTGGCTTGGTGCCCGTCGTCACTGTGTGGCGACCTCAAACGGAGGATTCTTTCGAGCCGAGGGAATCTGGCCTCGGCAACCGCGACGACGGAGACCGGCCTGTGACTGAACACCACCGTGCTGGCGATGCTCAGATACCGACCCGGGCAACTCTGCTCGTGGTGGATGACGAGGAGATGGTTCGCCGGCTGGCCGTGCGGATGCTGGTCACGCTGGGATATCGAACGCTCGAGGCGGGCGATGGGCACGAGGCGGTGCGGGTGCTCCAGCGCGATGCCCAGCGCATAGACAGCGTCCTCACCGACGTCGCCATGCCGGGTCTGGGCGGCCGGCAGCTTGGCGAAACGATCGCGCGGTGCTGGCCGCAGATCAGGGTGCTGTACATGTCGGGGTTTCCGGCGAAACTGGTCATATCGCAGGGAGCGATCGAGGCTACTGATCGGTTCATCCAGAAGCCATTCACAGAGGAACAACTGGGAAGGAAGGTCCGCGAGCTGCTGGCGGGCCCGATCGCGCAGTAGAGCTCAGTGCATTCCTGGGCGGGCCTGGAGATCAAAGTGCTGGGCCAGGACGTAGGTGACCCAATCGCTCACCTGGATCCATAGTCCTTCCATGTCATCCCGATACTCGCCTTCCTGCACCACCTGGTACCACGTCTTCGGGTCCACCCCCGGGTACAGGTGAACGCACTCCGGCTTGACCCGCGCCTCGAGATTCTTATCCCCGAACTGTTCTGGAGCCGTTTTCCGCCCGGCGCGAGACGCCGGGGCAGGATGGAACTGAGGCGAGAAAGCAGGATTGAATTGAAGCACCGCCTATTCTACATACGAGACGGCGGAAATGGAAACCCGAATTCGGCCCGGCGGCGTCTAGAGGATCTTCTTCCCGAACGCTGATTGCACCAGCTCCACCGCAAACGCAGCTGACGCGTTCCCCTGATCCAGGATGGGATTGACTTCGACCATCTCTAGCGAAGTCATCACCCCCGCATCCGCAAGCACTTCCATGACAAGGTGGGCCTCACGATAGTCGAGCCCTCCCTTGACCGGGGTGCCCACTCCTGGCGCAACGGTCGGGTCCACCGCATCCAGATCGAAGCTCACGTGCACATAGTCGGTTCCATCGGTAACCCGGGCCAGCGCCTTCTGCATGACGCGGTGCACACCATGGCGGTCGATGTCCGACATCGTGTGCACCTGCACACCGGTCTCCTTCAGCCGCTTCTTCTCTCCTGCATCCAGGCTCCGGATCCCGACCAGGGCGACATTGGCCGGGTGCACCTTGGGCGGCGGGCCCGCCACGCCGGTCAGCTCACCGGCACCGAAGCCCAGTAGGGCTGCCAACGGCATGCCGTGAATGTTGCCTGAGGGAGAGGTCTCGGGAGTGTTGATGTCGCCATGCGCATCGATCCAGAGCAGACCCACTCGCTGATCCTGCCGCTGAGCATAGGCCGCAATCCCCGAGACGGTACCGACGGCGATCGAGTGGTCGCCGCCCAGGACCAGCGGAAAGTGACCCAGCCCCATGATCCGTTCGATCTTGCGAGCAATGATGGCAGCCGCACGGGCAATCTCGCCGAGATACCGGGCACGCTCGTGACCGACTTTGAGCTCCTCCATGTTCTTGATGACGATGTCACCCTCGTCCACCACCTTGTGCCCTAGTTCCGTGAGACGATCGGCGACTCCCGCAATGCGAATGGCGGACGGCCCCATATCCACCCCGCGTCGGCCCGATCCGAGATCCATCGGAACGCCCAGCAGATGCACGATCATCGAACCGTCTTGAGTCACGGCCGCCAGCGCACCCGGACGAGAGGGACCCGCCCGCGCTGGTCGAGCCGGATGCCTTCGCGCTCCAGGAGGCCTCGCTGCACCAGCTCACCGCCGGGTATCGAGCGCAGACTGATTCCACCGTCCGCGTTTACCACCCGGTGCCAAGGGATGGCAGCCCCCTTCGGCAGCGCGTGCAGAGCGTAGCCGACCTGGCGGGCGTGACCCACGAGGCCCGCGAGGGAGGCGACTTGCCCATACGTAGCGACGCGACCCTCGGGGATCCGGCGGACGACGGCATAGATGCGCTGGTAGCTGTTCGAGCCCACGGGAAATCAGGCGCGCCGCTTCATGCCGCCGGCAATGAGAACGACACCGGCGACGATCGCGAGACCTCCAGCCCAGGTTGGCACGGCATGCTTCTCGGTGACTGAAGCCTTGAGATCACCGACCTTGAGCACCTCGTCCTTGGAGTTGTAGCTCATGCCCCGGAACAGGATGAACGCTCCGAGAGCCAGAAGGAGAATCCCTACCATTGAAAGCGGACGCATGATCGACTCCGATCGTGAGAGGGGACTGCGCTGAAGAGTTCAATCCCTGGACTTCCAGAACGAGCGAAGGTACAGGCTTGCCGCCAGAACGATCAGTCCGGCGATGATCGGCCCCGGACCACCGTAGTTCTCGTAGCTGAATGGCTGGCCGGCGGCGCCGCTCATCCCGCGGACGATGGTCAGAATGCCGACAGCGATACCCGCCACGCCGAGCAGCGCGAGGAGGGCGAAGAGCGCGCGCATGTTTGCCTCGCAGTGTTTAGAAATCTGCTTGCGGTCATAAAGGTACCCTGGCCCGATGAGCCCGACGACGGTGCGGGCGTACATTACATGGCTCAGCTCCCTCGAGGTGCACCGTGCAACTGAATATCCTGGCGAATGGGCCGGCACAAGCCGACTCGACCAGCCAGCGATCCGAGTCCCAGGTGGTGGTGCCCGAACCGAGCCAGCTTGCGCTCCAGTATTATCGGAGCGGCAACCTGCTGTGGGCAATCGGGGTGGCCGTAGGGATCATCGTCCCCGCCTTGCTGCTTTTCTCCGGTGCCTCCAGCCGCCTTCGCCATCTCGCGTACCGCATGGGACGCCGTTGGCTCCCGTCCGTGCTGCTCTACGCGGTGCTGTTCGCCATCACGTATGCGCTCTTGACGCTGCCGCTCGACTACTACCAGGACTACGTGCGGCAACATGCGTACGGGTTGTCCAACCAGAGCCTCGACAAGTGGCTGAGCGACTGGCTCAAAGGCGTGGCGCTCAGCGGTGCCGGACTGGCGCTGGTGCTCTGGATTCCCTACCTCCTGCTGCGGCGCAGCCCCCGGCGCTGGTGGCTGTACGCGGGTCTCGCGACCGCCCCCATCGCGACGTTCCTGCTGGTGGTGTCGCCCGTCTGGGTGGACCCCCTCTTCAACGACTTCGGCCGGATGCAGGACCGGGCGCTCGAAGCCCGCATCCTGGCGCTGGCCGCACGGGCCGGGATTCCCGGCAGCCGCGTGTACCAGGTCCGGAAGAGCGTGGATACCAAGACTGTCAACGCCTACGTGGCAGGCATCGGATCCAGCAAACGCATCGTGCTGTGGGACACCATGCTCACAAAGCTCAATCCGGACGAGATTGTCTTCGTCATGGCGCATGAGATGGGACACTTCGTTCTCCACCACACGCTCGCGGTGATCCTGGGAGCGACCCTGCTGGTGACCGGGTCGCTGTATCTGGTTCACCGGGTAGCCGGCACGCTGATCGTACGATTCGGCAACCGGTTCGGGTTTGACCGGCTTTCCGACGTCGCGTCATTCCCCCTGCTGCTCCTGCTTGGCACGCTGGTCTCGCTGATCACTACGCCTCTGGCGCTCGCCTTCAGTCGGTACCAGGAGCACGAGGCCGACCGGTTCGCCCTCGAGCTGACCCGGAACAACCACGCCGCCGCAACGACCTTTGTCCGGCTGCAGCAGGAGAACCTGTCGGTGCCCCGGCCGGGTCCGTTCTTCAAGCTCTGGCGGGGAAGTCATCCCTCGCTGGGCGACCGGGTGGACTTTGCGAACCGTTACCGTCCATGGGAAAGAGGCGAGCCGCTGCGATACGGGCGCCTCTTCCACTGAGGCCAGGCACCCCTGTGTCCCTCGTCACGGCAGCGGGGGCACCCGATCCGCATATAAGTCCCCGGAAAGTCGGCACTCCCGTCCCCGAGAGGATCCTATGAAGGCTCACACCGTTGCCGGTTTGATCGCATCCGGGCTGCTGCTCGCGTCGTGTGGTGGCCACCAGGCGGTCGAGATGACCCCAAACACCGAAGCGATTGCCACCCGGTGGAACGGTACGCTCGCCACCCCCACGGAGCTGGCCGGGGTTATTGCCATCAGCGGCTCGGCCTGGATGGCACCCGACGAAAAGAATGCGGATCGGACCCAGGCGCACGTCGATATCGCCAATGCCGTACCCGGTGGGGTGCATCCCTGGCACGTCCACCGCGGCCGCTGCGGGTCCGACCAGGGGATCTTTGGTCCCCCCGACGCCTACAGGCCGTTCAAGGTGGAGGGCAACGGCCGCGCCAGCTCGACCGCCACCTTGACAGTCG
>DASYVW010000071.1:0-12543 GCA_035936675.1 Gemmatimonadales bacterium | reverse complement strand
CTGACGCGACACGTCATTCCCCGCGACCACGACATCGGCCACGGCATCCCGGCCGAACGTGAGCGGCGCCTGGCCAATGGTGTATTCCCTGCCGTCGGTGAGACAGACCAGCCGGCCTCCCGTCTTCCCCGGCGCCTTGGGAGACACCGGAGGAGCGACCAGATCCGCGAAGGCGCCGGAGTCGAAGAGCTGGGTGCTGCCGGCCCGGGCGGAATCCACCACGAGTAGCTCATGCGTCCCGATCGCGATCTTGTCGCCATGGAGGAGCGGGGTCGGCTCGGCACCCAGTCGAACTCCATTGACCAAAATCTCGGCCCCGGACGCGGCGGCCCGTATCGACGCGGCGCCGGGAGCTCCCTGCACGACCGCGTGCTTGGGGTGCACCCCCTCGCCGGGGAGCACCACAGCATTGTCCGAGGCGGACCCTATGACTGTTTCACCGGCGGCGATGACATGCCGCTCGCCGTCGATTTCGAGATGGATCATCGATTGATCCCGAGGAAAATCGAGTGGAGAAACGTACCCGCTGACTTATAACCTGGCAAGCGAAATCAAGTTAGGCCGGTCCCTCCTGGGCCGGTTCGGCCGGGCGTGATGCCCGGCTATTAGGCGATCCTCTGAGCTTCCTGGCCCCGCAGCTGCAGCTGGTACAGCCGCTGGTACAACCCCTCCTGGAGCAGGAGCTCACGGTGGCTTCCCCGCTCCCTAATCTCCCCGTGCTGCATTACCAGGATCTCATCGGCGTGAAGGATAGTGCTCAGCCGATGGGCCACTACGAGACTGGTCCGTCCGGCCATAAGCTCTGCGATGGCCCGCTGGATCTGCGCCTCTGCTTCTGCGTCAACCGAGCTCGTGGCCTCGTCCAGCACTAGGATCCTCGGGTCCAGCGCCAAAGCGCGGGCGAAGCTGAGCAGTTGCCGCTCACCGACGCTCAGGCTCCGCCCGCGCTCTCCGAGCCGGTGTGCGTAGCCCGCGGGCAACCGCTCGATGAAGCGGTCGGCGCCCACCCGGCGGGCCGCCTCGTGAGCGGCCTCGGCCGAAATCGGGGCGTCCAGCGTCAGGTTGTGCAGGATGTCGCCCGTGAACAGGAACAGATCCTGCTGCACGAAGCCGATCAGCGACCGCAGGTCCGACGTGCTCAGCTGGCGAATATCGACCCCGTCGATCAGGATCCGACCTCGATCCGGGTCGTAGAAGCGAAGCAGCAGGTTGACGATCGTGGTCTTGCCTGCCCCTGTGTGTCCAACCAGCGCGATCGTTTGACCCGGCGCGGCGGTGAACGACACGTCGCGCAGGACCCACGGACCATCCGGACTGTAACGGAACCAGACATCCTCGAAGCGCACGTCGCCGCGGACCGGCTGCGGGAGCATCACCGGCCTGGCCGGCTCCAGCACGCTCACTGGCTGGTCCAGGAGGGCAAAGACCCGCTCGGAGGAGGCCATGGCGCTCTGGAGGAGGTTGAACTTCTCCGAGAGATCCTGGAGCGGCTGGAAGAACCTGCGGGTGAGCTGGATGAACGCGGCGAGCACCCCGATCGTCAACGTACCATGGATGGTTCGAAGCCCGCCGTAGTACAAGAGCAGCGCCGTTGCCACCGCGGTCAGCACCTCGACCACCGGGAAGAACACCGCATAGATCGTGATCGACCGGAGGTGCGCTTCCAGGTGCTCGCGATTCAGGGCGGCGAATCGGGCCGCCGAGTCTGCTTCCCGGCTGAAGAGCTGGACCACCCGCATGCCGGACAGCCGCTCCTGGAGGTACGCGTTGAGCCGGGCCAGGCGGGTCCGGATGTCACGAAACGCCTCGCGCACCCGCCGGCGGAAGACCATGGCGGTGAGCCACACAAAGGGGATGACCGAGAATGTCACCAGGGCAAGACGCCAGTCCACGACCAGCATCATCGTCATGATGGCGACCAAGGTGAACACGTCACCGAACACGGTGACCAGGCCGGACGAGAACAGCTCGTTCAGTGTCTCCACGTCGGATGTGACCCGGGTCATCAGACGACCGACCGGATTCCGGTCGAAGAAGCTGATGCTCAACCGCTGAAGGTGCCCGAAGATCTGCATTCTGAGATCGTACATCACTCGCTGGCCGATGTACGTGGTGAGCAAAGTCTGGCCGTACTCGACCACGAATTCGAGCAGAAGGGCAGCGAGGAATACGACTGCGAGAGTCCCCAACAGACCCATATCGTGCCTGGGAATGGCGACATCGAGCGCGCGCTGGGTGAGCAACGGTCCCACCAGGGCCAATCCGGCGCTCATGAACAGCAGCAGGACGGCCACGAGGGCCAAGCCACGGTACGGGCGCAGGTACACCAGCAGCCGGCGGAGCAGCGTGGCGTCGTAGCTCTTGTCCAGAGCCTCGTCCTGGTCCATACGCTAGCCCGCCGGTTCCGGCAATGGGGTGTCCTCGACTCCCTTGAGTCCTCGTCGCACCCAGCCGGAGAACACCAGGAATCCGAACGCGAGGGTGAAGTAACTCAGGGTCAGTCGCCAGATCAGGATGTAGATCGGGGTGAGCTCCCTGGGCACGTAGGACGACATCACCGCGGCCGACAGCACCTCGCCGACTCCGGACGCACCCGGGGTTGGAGCAAAGTACAAGAGGAACATGACCAGAGTCTGCACCAGCAGAATGTCCACGAAGTTGGTATGGATACCCAGGGCGCGCAGCGCCACGTAGCCGGCCAACAGCTTGTTGGCGTGCGACGGACCGGAGAGGATCGTGGCCCAGAAGAGCGCCAGCCACCCTCGCGGGCTGTTGAAGGCGACGATGCTCTCGTGCGCCAGGTCGATACCGGCCCGCAGCTTTTCCAGCCGGTCGGCGACGCCACGGTTTCGGCGGCCGATTGCTTCGGCGGCGCGATGGATCAGATCCCGAACCAGCTTGGGGAAGAACATGACGAACGCCATGAGCACGCCGATTCCGGCGATGATCGTCAGGCTGCCGAGAAACAGATCGAACAGCGAGAGTCCGAGCACGTTGCCCCGCTGCCCCAGGGAGCGCCCCGCGCCGAAAACCACCGCGAGCGGCCCGGCAATAGCGAAGAAAAGGATGGTGGCGACGAAGCTGATGAAGGTGGCGGTAACCGCGACCGGCAGCGGAACCCCGTACCGGCGCATGGTGTACATGGTCATGGGACCGGAGCCCGAGTTGAGCGGGGTGATGTACCCGGCCCAGGCACCCATGCCTCCTGCGAGAATCATCCCCTTCAGCGGAGGATCGGGATAGATGTGCCGGGCGCAGACCCACAGCCGGAGCCCACCACCGATCCAGTCAAGCGAGGCCAATCCCAGACCAGCCAGAACCCAGATCCAGTGGAGCCGCCCGAGGGCGGCCATGAACGCGGGAAGATTGTTGCCATACAGAAGAGTGACCCCGAAACCAGCCAGCGAGGCCACGACAAACACCTCGAAACCACGGAGCAGCAGCTTGGGGGTGAGGAGGCGAGGCATGGGTGGGGAAAATTAGCGGGGAAGCGGGTAGGGCGGGAAGGACGGCAAGTGGCTTTCCCGACTATTTTCAGACGATGTCCCAGTCCGTCATCCGCATCGTCAATGCCCGGCAGAACAACCTGCAGGGCATCACCGTCGACCTGCCGCATCGATCGCTCATCGTCGTGACCGGGCCCTCGGGGTCCGGCAAGAGCACGCTGGCCTTCGATACCATCTACGCGGAGGGACAGCGGCGGTATATCGAGTCGTTGTCGACCTATGCAAAGCAGTTCCTCGACCGGATGCCGAAGCCCCTGGTGGATCGTTTGGAGGGGCTCGCGCCGGCGGTGGCCATTGAGCAGCGCAATCCGGTGGTCTCGAGCCGATCTACCGTGGGGACGGCGACCGAAGTCTACGACTACCTGCGCCTGCTCTGGGCCCGGGTCGGGAGATGCTATTGCAGGCTGTGCGGAGGTCCGGTTCGTCGCGATACGGCCGAGTCGGCCTGTGGCGACATATTGGCCGCGGTGGCTGGGCCGATCCAGGTCGGCTTCCCGCTCCCGCCGGTTGCCCGGCTGACCCACGCGGCCGTGGTGGAGAATCTCCGGGCGCTCGGGTTCGTACGCGTTGTCGCGGACGGTGCCCCGCACCATCTCGAGGACCTGCCTCCGGACCTCGACCTCACCCGGGCGGAGGAACTGCTCGTGGTGGTCGACCGTCTTGCCGCCGCGCCCGGCTCCACCGGACGCCTCAATGAAGCGCTGGCGACCGCCTTTCAGGAGGGTGAGGGCATCGCCCTGGTAGTGCATGAGGGTGGCCGTCTCCGCTTCACCGAGTTCGCCGCATGCAGCAGCTGCGACACCCCCGCGGCGTCCGTTACCCCAGCGCTCTTCTCCTTCAACAACCCACGCGGCGCATGCTCCACCTGCAACGGATTCGGTGCAGTCCTGGAATACGACGAGTCGCTGATCGTCTGCGACCCGGGTAAGAGCCTGGCGCAGGGGGCGATCGACCCCTGGACCAAGCCGCGATACGAAACACGCCGCCGGATTCTGCTCGAGTTTGCCCGGTCCATCGGTGCGGATACGAGCAAGCCGTGGTCCAAGCTGAAGCCGGCACACCGGCGGGAACTCCTTTATGGAAAGAAGGGCCGCTACCTGGGCATCTTCCCTTTCCTGAAGGGACTGGAGGAGAAGCGCTACAAGCAGTACATCCGGGTCTTCCTGCGTCAGTACCAGCTGGCCCAGACCTGCACCGAGTGCGGCGGCAGCCGGCTGAACCCCGACGCGCTCTCGGTTCGAATCGGCAACGACACCATCGGCGCGGTGGCGAGAGGCTCGGTGGACGCCGTGCACCAGTGGCTACACGCTCTCTCGCTCACTCAGACCGAGCGCGAGGTGGCCCAGTTGATCGTTGACCAGCTCGATGCCCGCCTCAGCTTCCTCCAGGATGTCGGGCTCGGCTATCTCACCCTCGACCGGCAGACCCGCACCCTCTCCGGGGGCGAGGCCCAGCGGATCTCCCTGTCCAACGCCCTTGGTTCCCGCCTGGTCGACACCCTCTACGTGCTGGACGAGCCCTCCATCGGGCTGCACGCGAAGGACACCGATCGCCTACTTGCCTTGCTGCGGCGGCTCCGGGACGCCGGAAACACAGTCCTCGTGGTCGAGCACGACCTCGCGGCGATTCTGCAGGCGGACTTCATGCTGGAGCTGGGACCGGGATCGGGGGAGCATGGTGGCCGCGTGGTGCACGCCGGGCCGGTTCGGGAAGCCAAAGCATCGTTGACCGGCCAGTATCTCACCGGCCAGAAGCGTATCGCGGTACCCAGCATCCGCCGGCCCACCGGTCCCCAGTGGCTCCGAGTCCGGGGCGCCACCCTGCACAATCTTCACGGTGTTGACGTGGACATCCCGCTCGGCGCACTCACCGCCGTGACCGGCGTCTCGGGCTCAGGCAAGAGCACGCTACTCCACGACGTGATCTATCGGCATCTCGAGGCGAAGCTCCGGGGTGAGCACTCGGCCAAGTCCCATCTCGGCGAGCCGGTCGGAGCGATCGCATCGATGACCGGCTGGGAGTTTCTCCAGGACGTGCTGCTGGTGGATCAGTCGCCGATCGGCCGCTCACCGCGCTCGAACCCGGTCACCTATATCAAGGCCTTCGACGAGATTCGGGAGCTGTTTGCCGAGCAGCCGCTGGCACGTCAGCGGAAGTACACCTCCGCCACCTTCTCGTTCAACCTGCCGGGTGGGCGCTGCGAGGGCTGCGAAGGCGCCGGCCATGTTCAGGTGCAGATGGTGTTCATGGCCGACGTCTTCGTCCCGTGCGAGGCATGTGGTGGCACTCGCTATCGTCCCGACGTGCTGGACGTGCGGATCCAGGGCAAGTCCATCCACGATGTGCTTCAATGGACCGTGGACGAAGCGATTAACCGGTTCCGCCATCAGCCCAGGCTGGGGCACGCCCTCTGGCAACTCCAGCAGGTGGGTCTGGGCTACCTCAGGCTGGGACAGCCCGCCACCACCCTCTCCGGAGGCGAAGCGCAACGACTCAAGATCGCGAGGGAGCTGACCCAGGCCGGCAAGCGCGAGGGCCGACGACTGTACATCCTCGACGAGCCGACCACCGGCCTCCATCTCGACGATGTTCGCGTGCTGATCCATGTCCTCGACCGCCTGGTGGACGCCGGACACACCGTCATCGTCATCGAGCACCACCTCGATGTGATCAAGCGGGCTGACTGGGTAATCGACATGGGACCCGAGGCGGGCGATGCCGGCGGATCCATCGTGGCCCAGGGCACGCCGGAGGAGATTGCCGAAGTTCCCGCCTCTCATACCGGCCGCTATCTCCAACCACTTCTCGCACCCGCGCAGGCGGTTCTGGCTGGCTGAGCCGCCGTGACACGCCCTTTGCACGATCAAGACCGACCGGAGACCTGGGCTCGACGCCCGGGTGATGTGCGCCGGCCAGATTCGGCCCGTTCCACTTAGACCAACGGATCCCCCGAATCTGGAGCAAAGACATGCGTGTCATGCAGTGCCTTCTGACCGCCGCCGCGGCCTCATCGATGCTCGCGTGCGACCGGGAGCCCACCACCCCATCGTCCCCCAATTCCACCCCCACGCTCGCTGCCGGCTTCGTCACCAGCCAGCCCGCGCAGGCCCGGGCCCTGCTGCCTCAGGGGCGGCTCAAGCCCATCATCACGGTTGGCGATGCCATCCCTGGAGCGGCCGATGCCGACGCCGAGCAGCGCGTGTGGGCCCCGATTCCTGACGGCCTGGGAGCGTACCAGGATGGGAACGACCTGGTGCTGTTCGCCAACCACGAGATTACGAGTGGCGGCGTGGACGGCAGATTCACGAACGCGAGAGTCTCGCGGCTCGTGCTTGACCCGGCGACGCTCAGCGTGAAGAGCGGCTCCTATGCCATCACCGGCAAAGCGGATGGCTTCCTCTTCCAGCGGCTTTGCTCGGCCGCCTTCAACGGCCCGGCCGAGGGTTTTGAGGGATGGTTCTTCACTGGTGAGGAGTCGATCACCTCAACCAGCGGGGGCATGCAGCTGGCGGTGAGCCAGACCGGGGGCGTGACGCAGAAGCTTCCCTGGCTCGGGCGCTTTTCCCACGAGAATTACATCTCGGTGCCTGGCTTCGGCGGCAAGACCGTCATGATCGGCACCGACGACACCAGCCCGACTGGTCCCAGTACGCTGAACGCAGAGCTCTATATGTACGTCGCGGACAACGCGGAGGGCGTGCTGAACGGCTCAGGCAAACTCTACGTATTCAGCTCCACCGCGAAGGCCAACTCCGGTTATCTCGAGACCGGCAAGCCCATCTCCGGTAAATTCGTCGAGATCCCCAACCCCGGGTCGCTAAATCCGGGTCAACTTCAAACCGCGGTGGACGCGCTCCCGTCGGCAGACAAGGCATTCAAGTTCGTACGGCTGGAGGATGTCGACTATGACCATCGCCCCGGCATCCCCGGGCAGAGGCCGGCCATCTATTTTGTTGACACCGGCAACAACGTCGCCCTGTGTGATGGCACTCCCTGCGATGCGTACGGCTCGATCTATCGCTTGGAGTTCGACGCAACGAACCCCACCCAGAACGCCCAGCTCGTGCTGCTGGCCCGCTCCCGCGGCGTGGCGGCAGGAGACTGGGCATCGCCGGACAACATTTCGGCCGGACGGCAGAGTCTCATGCTGCAGGAAGACCCGGCGTATGCCGGATTCAACCGCGCCGAACGGGTCTGGAACTTCAAGTTCCGGAATGACGGATCGCTCGACCAAGCCCAGGCGGTAGTCGAGCTGACCAACGAACAGCTCACCGGTCACCTGTGCTCCGATGCCGCCGGGACCTGCTGGGAATCGAGCGGGATCATCGATGCATCGGACTGGTTGGGCGAAGGGACCTGGTTGTTCGATGTCCAGGCTCATACTCTGCCGTTCTCATATCAAGATGGCGCGAGTACGGTAAACGTCACGAAGGAAGGTGGACAGCTGCTGTATCTGAAGCTGCCGGGAAGCTGACCCACTGAGCTAGTCATCCTGAGCGTAAGCGAAGGATCCCTTCGAGCGATCTGAGGGATCCTTCACTACGTTCAGAGCCTGCCCTGAGCACCGCGAAGGGATGAGACTCCCTTTGTGGCGTCACGAATGAGGCTCCATGCCTCCTCGACGTGCTGCCGCTCCGTTTCCCGTTGCCCTACGGCCATTCGAATTACGTAGCGCTCCCCCAGCTGAGTATGCGTGAGATGCACCCGACGAGTAGCGTTCACCCGCGCGAGCAAGCGCCGGTTTAGATCATCCACCTCTGGATCAGGCACACCATCGGGACGGTAGCGGAAACACACCAGCCCGAACGGCACCGGCGCCATCAGCTCGAAATCCGGATCACCGTCTACCCAACCGCCCAGCTCCTGCGCCAGCTCAACGTGCCGGCGGATCATCGCCCTCAGACCCTCAACCCCGTAGCTCCGGATCACGAACCACAGTTTGAGGGCGCGGAACCGGCGCCCCAGCTGAATGCCCCAGTCCCGGAAGTTGACCACGTCGCGGTCCTCGTCGGTGCGGAGATACTCCGGCGTCACCTGGAGCGTCCGAACTAACGCCTCCCGGTCCCGCACGAAGTAAGCGCTGCAATCGAAGTTGACCAGCAGCCACTTGTGCGGATTGAATACGAAGCTGTCCGCGTGCTCTACCCCGTCGAAGAAATGCCGCAGCTCGGGCACGATCGCAGCGGCGCCCGCGTACGCTGCGTCCACATGGAGCCAGACTCCATGCCGGCGGCAGATCTCGGCGATAGCCGGCAGCGGATCCACCGCTGTCGACGAGGTCGTCCCGACGGTGGCTACCACGCAGGCGGGGGTGAGGCCGGTCTCCAGATCGGCGGCGATTACCCGCTCCAGCTCTTCCGGTCGCATGGCGTAGTTCCTGTCCACCGCAACCTTGCGAAGTCGCTCCAGTCCGTATCCGGCAAGCTTGACCCCTTTGTCCACCGAGGAGTGCGCCTCTGTCGAGGCGTACACCGTCAATCGCGAGCCTGCGGCGGCCAGCCCTCTCAGGCCGGCCTCATGGCCGGTGGTTCTCTCGCGGGCCGACAGCAGGGCGACCAGAGTCGCCGTCGACGCGGTGTCCTGAATGACCCCCACGAAGCCGGTAGGCAGGGCCACCATCTGGCGGAGCCACTCCATCATGGCCTGCTCCAGCTCCGTAGCCGCGGGCGATGTTGCCCACGACATGCACTGGGCGCCCAGTGTGGCCGTCAGCATCTCAGCCAGCACGGACGGTGGACTGTTGTTGGCGGGAAAGTAGGCGAACCAGCCCGGATGGTTCCAATGGGTCATGCCAGGCAGGATGATCTCACGAAACTGCTGAAAGAGCCGCTGAAACGGCTCGCCGTGCTCGGGCGGTCCGCTGGCGATCTGCCGGAGGATATCGCCGGGTTGCACGCCCGGCGTCACCGGCATCGTGCCGACGTCCCGAAAATAATCCGCCATCCAGTCGGCCAACTGGTGCGCGTGCTGTCGGAACTCGTCTGGGTGCATGGGTGCTGGGGCTGGGAGCTGGGGGCTCGGTGGCTATTGGCTGTTGGGTATTGGCCGTGGCACGCGACGATGATACTACTTTATAGCGAGAATGGCCTCTCACCTTGGACCTTCCTCTCCTTCCCGTCCTTCCCGTCCTTCCCGTCTTTCCCGCCACGGCCTTCGCTGGATGGTGCTGGCTCAGGTGTTTTTCGCGGCGATGAATGTGTGTACCCGATTGGGCGCACGCGAGCTTCCCTGGTCGGAGATTGCCGCGGCCCGCTTTCTCGTGGGGGCGCTGATCGCACTCGGCCTGGCCCGGTACCGGGGCAGCCCCCTCCGGATCACCGACGGGCCCAATACCTGGCGCCGAAGCGTGCTCGGCACCACCGCCGCCATCTGCACCTTTTACGCTCTCGCGTCGAGTCGGATTGCGTTAGGCGACGCGGTGACCCTTGGCGCCACGGCACCGATCTTCGTGGCACTGCTATCGGGACCGTTGCTGGGCGAGCGGGTCGGGGCGCATGTCGCGCTGGCGGTGCTGCTCGGATTTGCCGGCATATCGGCCGTGGTACGCCCATCCTTCGGCGGGGACGTTCCGGTTGCGCTGATCGCGACCGTAGGCGCCGTCTTTTACGCCTTGGCGATGATCTGGCTGCGGAAGATCGGACCCGGTGAGAGCCACGAGGCAGTGGTCCTCCACTTTTCATTGGTCGCGTCGGTCACCTTCCTCGCCCTGAGCATCCCGGTCTGGCACTGGCCCGGTTGGCCCGGCGCCGGCTTTCTCCTCGGCGCCGGCCTTGCCGGGGGCGGAGCCCAGATCGCGATGACCCGGGCGTACTCCCTCGCCCGGGCCGCCCCGGTGACGGCCATGTCGGGACTATCTATCGTATTCACATACCTTCTGGCCATCCCGGTCTTCGGCGACCAGCCCACCGCCTGGCAGGTAGCCGGTTCGCTGCTGGTCATCGCGGCGAGTCTGCTTCTGACCGTCAAGCCGGCTCCAGCTCTTTCCTGAATGGCGGCACGCCATATCCGTGTATGTTTGCCATATGACTTCGCCCGCCCTGGCGCTGGCCCCGATTCGGCCGCACGGTCTCTGCTTTGACCCTGACGACGCGTGCCGACACCTGACTACGGTGGACCCGCACCTAGGTGTCCTCATGAGCCGGGTCGGCGCGTACCGCATGCGGCCCGAGCCCACCCAGAGTCTGTTCACCGCGCTGCTCCGTTCCATCGTCTACCAACAGCTTAGCGGAAAAGCCGCCGCGACTATCCTGGGACGGGTCAACCGGCTCTTCGCCCCGCGGCGCCTCCCCACGCCGGGTGAGCTCCTCGAGATCTCGCCGGAGCGGCTGCGGGAGGCCGGCCTCTCCGCCGCAAAGACCGCCGCGGTCCGCGACCTTGCCGCGCGCACACTCGACGGCACCGTGCCTTCCCTCGCGCGTATCCGGCGCATGGAAGACGAAGCGATCATCGAGCGGCTGACGGTCGTGAGGGGGATCGGCCGCTGGACCGCCGAGATGCTGCTGATTTTCCGGCTGGGACGTCCCGACGTCCTGCCGCTCAATGACCTCGGCGTGCGGAAGGGCTTCGGGATCACCTTCCGCACCCGGAAGCTGCCCGAGACCTCCGTCATGGCGCGCCGGGGTGAGCGCTGGCGCCCATATCGCAGTGTCGCGAGCTGGTATCTATGGCGCGCCCTGGAGCTATAGGAAAATGGAGGTAACCCATATGCCTTCGCCCGACGCTCAGCCCGGCTACAAGCCCAGCCAAGAGGCCGTACGGATCCTTTGCGAGAGGCTGCAGGGGATGGGCGTTTCGATGAGCGAACCGGCCGCCCGCAGTCTGCTCGAATCGGTGCTTGCGGTCGAAGGTCCCCGGTTGGACGCTTTGGCACGAGGCACCTTGCAGGCATCATTGGAGGCGATTCGAAACGCGGCCGAGGCCGCGTGGATCTCTTTGACCGGAAAACCGTCCGGACCAACCCATCGCAACTACGAGCTGTCCTTCCCGCCGGCGAGTCAGTCCGTGTCCACCTCGGGACCGCGCCGCCGTGTGCCCTCGCCGCGGCCGGTGGTTTCACGCAAGCAGGACGGCCCAGTGAATTCGGAGGAGGAGGCCCGCCCGGTGTTCAAGGGCCGCCGCGGCCGGTGAGCACGCGAATGGACACCCAGGTAGTGCCGAGGATCTCGAGGGAAGAGGAGGTCTACCGGCTCCGGACGCCCGCTTCCCGCCGCTTCTTCGCGGAAGCTCGCGAATACCTACCCGGCGGTGACTCTCGGAGTACGCTGTTCTACCGGCCCTATCCTGCAGTCATGGATCGCGGTGAAGGTTGCTGGCTGTACGACATCGATGGAAATCGGCTTCTCGACTTCACCGGCAATCATTCCTCGCTGGTTCATGGATACGGGCATCCCGCTATCGCCGAGGCGGTTCAGCACCAGCTAGGCAAAGGCACCTGCTTTCCCGGATCGACCGAGCCACAGCTCCGGCTGGCCAAACTCCTGTGCGAGCGCATCCCGTCGGTGGAACGGATTCGTTTCACCAGCTCCGGCACCGAAGCCTCGATGAACGCGATCCGGGCGGCACGTGCATTCACCGGGCGAGCCCGCATCGCAACGATTGAAGGCGGATATCATGGCCTGTCGGCCGACGCAACCGCCGGCGTGGTTGCGCTGCCGTTCAATGAGATCGACGCCGCGGCGGGCATCCTTGAAGCGGAAGGGGAGCACCTGGCGGCGGTTGTCGTGGAGCCGGTGCTCGGCTCCGCGGGGATGATCCCGGCCGAAGGGGACTATCTCGAGATGGTCCGGGAGACAACCCGCCGTCTCGGCATCATTCTCATCTTCGACGAAGTGGTGAGCTTCCGGGTTGCCATGGGCGGCGGGCAGGAGTACTTCGGCGTCTCCCCAGACCTCACCTGCCTTGGCAAGCTGATCGGTGGAGGATTCCCGCTGGGCGCCTTCGGCGGTCGCGCCGACATCATGGCCCTGTTCGATCCGACCCATGGCCGTCCGACCATTCCTCATCCCGGCAGCCACAACGCCAATCCGATCGGCATGGT
>DASYVW010000070.1:0-2632 GCA_035936675.1 Gemmatimonadales bacterium | reverse complement strand
GGCCCGCACCGGGGCCCCCGGTTTCCGCTCGCTCGAGGCGCTGCTCCCCGGCACCAACCCCGATATCGTGATCCTGGCGACGCCCAGTGGCCTGCATGCCGACCAGGCGATACAGGTTGCGGCGGCGGGACGACACGTCATGACGGAAAAGCCCATGGCCACGCGCTGGCAGGATGGGAAGCGCATGGTTCATGCCTGCGATCAGGCGGGCGTTCACCTGTTCGTCGTCAAGCAGAACCGGCGCAACGCCACACTCCAGCTGCTCAAGCGCGCGGTGGAGAAGGGGCGCTTCGGTCGGATCTACATGGTCAACATCAACGTGTTTTGGAATCGGCCCCAGTCCTATTATGACAGCGCTCCCTGGCGGGGGACCTGGGAGTTCGATGGCGGCGCGTTCATGAATCAGGCGAGCCATTACGTGGACCTGCTCGATTGGCTGATCGGACCGGTCGAAAGCGTACAGGCCTATACCGCCACCCTGGAGCGGAATATCCAGGTCGAAGACACCGGCGTGGTGAGCATCCGCTGGCGGACCGGGACACTGGGCTCGATGAACGTCACCATGCTCACGTACCCCAAGAACCTCGAGGGCTCCATCACCATTATCGGCGAGAAGGGCACGGTGCGGGTGGGTGGGGTCGCAGTGAACCGGATCGACCACTGGGAATTTGCCGATTCCGACCCGGACGACCAGAAGGTCGAGCAGGCGAGCTACGAGACCACGTCGGTGTACGGGTTCGGCCATCCCGCCTACTATGACAACGTGATTCAGTCGCTGCGGGGCGAGGCGGTGCCCGATACTGATGGACGTGAAGGGCTGCACTCGCTGGAGATCCTGATCGCGACGTATCAGTCCGCCCGCGATGGGCGCCGGGTGGCGTTGCCGCTTGAGTACTAACCCGGTGCCAGCCGCAGACAAGATCCTCCAGACCGCTCGTCGAGTCATCCGGCTCGAGGCCGCGGCGGTCGCGGCGCTGGAAAGCCGGCTGGGTCAGCAGTTTGTGCAGGCAGTTGAGGCCATTCTGAACGCATCTCGCGTGATCGTCTCGGGTGTGGGGAAATCGGGAATCATCGGGCGGAAAATTGCCGCCACCCTCACTTCCACCGGGACCCCTGCCATTTTCCTTCATGCCATAGATGCACTCCATGGCGACCTCGGCATCGTTGGAAAGGCCGACGTGGCGCTTCTGCTCTCCAAGAGCGGTGAGTCCGAGGAGCTGCTTGGTCTGCTTGAATGCCTGGGTCGTTTTGGAGTGACCGTCATTGGCCTTACGGGGAATCTCGATTCGACACTCGGGCGGCAAGCCAAAATCGTTCTCGATTGTACGGTTGAGGAGGAGGCCTGCCCCTACAATCTGGCGCCAACTACCTCAACCACCGCGGCGGCGGCCCTGGGAGATGCCCTCGCCGTCTCGCTCCTGGTCCAGCGGGGTTTTCGAGAAGAGGACTTTGCTCGCCTGCACCCCGGTGGAAGACTCGGCCGGCGGCTGCTCCGGGTGCGCGATGTCATGGTGACGGAGGGGATTCCGATATTGCCGCCAACAGCCAGAATGCGCGAATGTGTGGTGTTGTTGGCCGAGAAGCGAGGAACGGTGGCGGTTGTCGATGATCGCTCTACCCTCCTGGGGGTCGTCACCTCGGGCGATCTCACTCGACTCATGGAGCGCGAGGAAAATTTCCTGGCCGTTCCAGTCGCCGACGTGATGACGCGGGCGCCATGGACGGCCCAACCCGACCAACTTGCTGCCGTCGCCGCTGGTATTATGGAGCAACACCGGGTGATGGCGCTGCCGGTGCTCGAGGGTGGAGGGCGGGTCATCGGCTTCGTGCATCTGCACGATCTCATGCGCGCCGGCGCGCTCTAGCTCGCCCTGGCAGCATCCGCTCGTGTCGCTGTGACACATTGCCCCGGTGCGCGGATCACTTTGTCCTACTTGTGAAACCGTTCACATGCGGGCATAGTAGGCTAGGGTTGCGCCGCACATGCATTTGGCTATGTTCGCGCCTAGCCAGGAAGTTTTACAAGGGGGCTGCAAAAGCTGGCAGCGTTTGGCGTAAGTCTTGCGGCAGACATCCATTTTCGGGCACTCTATCAAGTAGCTTTGGTACCGATCGGCGTCTGGGCCACGAATCGTTGAGGGATCAGGCACTTCCCCTCGGAATGGTGCAAGTGGAACTCACCTCATGTCTGCCGTAAGCCCCTCGATCAGTTCCAAGCCGAAGCCTCAGCCAGCCGTTGACGTTCCGGCGGCCTCCTCCGCAATAGCTCCCGTCTCAGACCCACTCTCTGGCGCGACATCCTCTCCTCCGGCCCCCGGGACCACGGCGTCTCACCAACCCGTGGCCCGGAGCGCTCTCGAGCGAGTCGCCCTCTCTCAGCGCGCTCAGCAGATCATGCGCGTTCAGCTCATCAGGGCAGCAGTACGCGTGGGCGTGTTGATGGCCGGCGACGCCGCGGCGCTGTTGGTGCTGCGGCTGCTGCTTCGGGGAGTGCGAGACGAGTCCTGGTTAGGCGCGGCGGTCGCTTCGACCGTGAACAGCCTGGTACCGCAGGGGGCCCTGCCGCTGGTCCAGCTACTTCCGGCGGTGTTCCTGGGTCTCATCGCGCTCGATACATACGGCGCGAACGACC
>DASYVW010000069.1:0-2676 GCA_035936675.1 Gemmatimonadales bacterium | reverse complement strand
GGCTGCACTTCTTCGTGATGCGGTACATCAACGGCCGAGCGCTCGAGCAGGTGATCCAGCAGGCCGGCAGGCTGCCGATTCCGATCGTCCGCTCGATTCTGTTCCAGGTGGGATCGGCACTCACCTATGCGCACCGCTCTGGCGTCGTCCATCGCGACATCAAGCCCGCCAATATCCTGATCGATGAGGACGGGAGCGCTGTCGTCACCGATTTCGGCATCGCCAAGGTGGCCCAGCTGCCCAGTGGAACGAACCCCGGTGCGCTGGTCGGTACGCCCGCGTATATGAGCCCCGAGCAGTGCAGCGGCGCCGAGGTCTCCGGGGCGTCGGACCAATACGCGCTCGGGGCGGTCGCTTATGAGATGATCACCGGCGTGTCTCCCTTCACCGGATCGACCCTGACGGTCATGCAGGCTCACCTCGAGCAGTCACCGCAACTGATCCAGGACCGGTGTGGGGACTGTCCACCCGAGCTGGAAGGGGCGGTGCTCCGCATGTTAGAGAAGGATCCAGCGGCGCGTTGGCCCAGCATCGCTCAAGCGAAGGCGGCACTTGGCGCAACGCCACTCGGGGAGGATGATCCGCTGCTGACCGAGCTTTGCCGGCTCGCCACCCCCGACTGGACCACTTCCCTCCCGGGCCGCCCGACGCCGACGACTCCTCGCACGAGATCGCTGCGGCCCCCGACGCCCGCCGGATTGGTGCGGTCTGTCTCCATTCTCCCACCACCGGCTGCCCTCGAGACGGGTGACAGCTTCATGTTGGTGGCCCTGCTGCGGGGCGAGCGTGGCACGCTGCTGCCCGGGCGGCCGGTACAATGGGCCACCGACACGCCCGAGGTTCTCCGCGTCGATGGCTCGACAGCGGTGGCTACCGCAGTGGCACCCGGCTCCGCTCGGCTCACCGCTACCTGTGAGGGAGTCCGAGCGCGACTCCAGGTGCAAGTCGCTCCGCCGATCGCAGACGAGGCCGACGTGCAGCCAGTCGCGCGGGTCACGGCCATCCAGATCTCGGCCCCACCGAAATCGGTAAAAGCGGGCGACTCCTTTGCCCTGACCGCCACACCGCTGGACTACCGGGGTGGCTTTCTCCTGGGCCATACGGTGCAGTGGAGCACGAGTGATGTAGGCGTGGCGGTCGTCACGGCGAGCGGCTGGGTAGCAACATTGGGCCGGGGACCGGTTGTGCTGCAGGCCACCTGCGAGGGGGCCAGCGCTTCGGTCAGTATCAACGTCGAGGAGGCAGCCCCCACTCCGAGACGCGCAAGACCACGCTCACCCAAACCGCGAACGTTCGAGCCCGCTGTGGAGGAGCATCGTCCCATCAGACGCCGGCGGGTGTCGCGCTCACGCCAGCGCCGGTTCCTGGCCGCGTCGGTGGGCGTCCTTCTTCTGGCACCGGTGCTTTGGCTCTACGCCGGGTTGCGAGACGTCGTGGTGCCGACTCGCTTCAGGCTGTCCTCAACGGTTCATCCTGCGGACATGGGGGCCGCCCCTGCCCAACCCGTAGCGGCTATTCTCAGGGGTGCGCCCGCCTCCGTAAACATACGGCGTCGACCTCTCCGGCCCATGCATCCCGGCGCTTCTACCAGGTTGCAGGCCGAGGTCCGGGATCTTGCTGGAAGGGCGGTACCGAGCTCCAGCGTAAGCTGGGCCTCGACCGATTCCGGGGTCGCGCGGGTCGACTCGGCAAGCGGATGGGTACACGCGGTCCGTCCCGGCCGCGCGCTGGTGGTGGCGGCAAGCGGCGAGTGGCGGGACAGCGCGCCGATCGTGGTACGACGCCCCACAATTGACCCACCGGCGCCGGCCTCGGTGTCCATCTCTCCGTTCGGGTCGTTACGGGTCGGCGACACCATCACGCTGACTGCTGCGGTGCTCGATGGAAGTGGGGCACCCCTGGCCGGAGCGGAGGTCGCGTGGAGCTCGAGTGAACCTGATCTCGCTGCTATCGACCCACAGAACGGACGGGTGCGGGCGTATGCTCCCGGCACCGCGACCATTATCGCCACGAGCGGGTCGAAAGCCGCAAGGTCTCAGGTGACTATCCTCCCCCCCGACCTGTCGGCCGATACGCTCGCCCTTCAGGGTTATGAATCGGAGCCCCCGCCCGAGGAGCCGAAAGAAACCGTAGCCAAACCTGCCGTCACCCTCCCTGAGAACCGTGACGCGGAGCGCCAACGGCTCGATGCCGGCATTTTGACCGGAGTGCAGCAATGCTACGACGCTCTCCGTTCCAAGAACGTCGCTCGCGTGGCAGAGCTGTACCAGCCAACGAAAAAGTCGGACGTGCACCAGCTGAACAAGCTGACGCGCATTCTTCGGACTGAGGAGTGGGGAGCTGTCGTGGGCAAGAGGGTCGATGGTACTCGACAGCTCGGCACCACGGCAGCGGCGATGGAGTTCAGCTTTCAGCTCGTGTGGAAAGACGCGTTCGGCGGGCGCCTGACCAGCCGGCCGGTCTTCCGGGCCGAGTTCGCCAGGAACGGGAATGAGTGGGAGATCTCCAGCTGCCGGATGGTAGGATCGCCTAAGCTCTAACGCCTCACGTCAGTCGCGGAGCCCAATCGCCAGACCCAAGCGGATAACGACATTTGAGCCGGAGCTCGATTCTACCGGTACCGCGGTGCCGCTCGATTTGCTGGTCAGCGTTCCCTTCCCCAGGTGGTTGTACCCG
>DASYVW010000068.1:0-8416 GCA_035936675.1 Gemmatimonadales bacterium | reverse complement strand
GAGGTTGACGATCGTGTCCCGGATTGCGGCCACGTGCGCCTTCCTCGTCGCCAGCCCGTTTATGCCCACCATCTGGATGACCGCCCCGGTGTAGGCGACGTAGCCAACCAGCGCGGCGAGTCCCAGGGCGAGCAGCGGAGTAGCCTTTTCGTTGGACATGGCCATGGCCTCACCTCACCGACTGACTGAAGGGAGCGGTGCGAATGTAGGCCGAGTCGGCCCTAGAAAACGTGGCGCGAATGGTGAAAGCGGTGACCGGCCGGTCCTTCTCGACGACCGTCTGAGCCGAGACCGGAGTCGCGTTCTCGATCCACGGCGACGCTTCCAACTGCCGGAGAAACCGGGTATAAGCCTGGATGTCAATGGTGCGCCCGTTGAGCTGAAAGGTGAGCACAGGAGCGGCCGCCGCCGCCGCCTCAGCAGCGGAGTCGGCCTTGGTCTTGGGCGTCTGGGCAGGCGTCTGGGCGACATTGGCCGGCACCGTGACCGGGCCCATGTCCACCAGCCAGGTGTAGGCCGGCAATGCCTTGGTTATCTCGTCGAGCAGGTGAGGCCATATATATCGATCGCCATCCACGTTCCGGATGACGGTGATCTGCGCGAGCAGCGAATCCCGGATCATCTCCTGGCGCCGTTTGTCGGCCAGGAAGGTCTTGAACCGGCGGTTTTCGCTGCGAGCCTGTTCCAGCCGGGGCTCGAGCGAATAGAGCTGCCGGACGGTGTTCAGATAAATGAACCCGAGCCCGGCGACCACGCAGATCCAGCCGCCCACGGCGGCCATGAGGAGCGGATCCTTCACCTTGGAGCCCAGGCCGCGGAAGTTGTCCAGCAGACCCTTGAAGGGGTTGGTGCCGGCGCGCTTGCGCTTCTGACCGGGTTTGAGGTTGACGGTAATCATCTGGTGACGGATCCCTGGGTCGGGGTCAGGCTGCGGAACGGAGTGCGAGACCGATCGGGAGCATCAGCAGGGGAGCAATTTCGTCCACCTGCATCGAATCGAACACGCCTTCAGCCACCTGCAGCTTCTCGATCGGATTGGCGAGCTGAACCGGAATCTGGAGCCGGTCTCCCAGCGCCCGGCTGAGCCGCGGAATCCGCGCGCCACCACCGGTGATGAAGATTCGCGAGATGCCGCCGGCCGAGCGGCTGGAGGTCTGGAGGAACGCGCCGGCGCGCTCGATGCCGACCGCAAGCTCCTCGGTGCGGGTGTGGAGGAACGCCTCCGGGATGTCGCCCGAGCCGCCCCCTTGGAGCATCCGCTCCGCCTCTTCGGCCGACTGGCCCCGCTCCCGCTGCAAGTCTTCCCGGAACCGGCGGGTGCCGACCGGGATGTCCCGGGTAAGCACCGGAATGCCGTCGTCGAGGATATAGATGTTGGTGTTCTCGTGGCCGATGTTGACCAGGGCCACCACGCCGTTCATTGCCTCGGGATAGTTGATCTCGAACGCATTGTGGAGCGCGAACGCATCCACGTCGATGATGCTGGGCGTCAGGCCAACGTCAGCCAGCAGGGCGAGCTTGTGATCCACCAGCTCACGCTTGGCCGCCACCAGCAGCACCGTCATCTGGAGTCCCTCGCCGTCCGGATCGAGGATCTGGAAGTCGAGCTCGACGTTGTCCATGTCGAACGGCACGTGCTGCTCGGCTTCCCAGCGGATGACCTCGCGGGCCTCGGCTTCTTTCATCCGGTCCATGGTGATCTTCTTGACGATCACATCGCGACCGCCGACGGCCGTGACGACATTTTTGCCCTTGACCCCGGCGCTGGCCATGAGGCCCCTGATGGCCTCGGCCACGATGCCCGGATCCATGATCTCGCCCTCGACGATCGCATCGTTGCCGATCGGGGTGAGCGCCACCTTGATGAGCACTGGACCACCGGAGGTGTGGGATATGGCGACGAGCTTGATCAGGCCGCTCCCGATGTCCAGGCCGATCGTCACCGCCTTGCGACCGAAGAGTCCCATACACATCCGCTGGTTGAGGAAACGCCGGGATATTTCGCGCTACAGAAGGCAACCGATGTGCCACACAAATTGCAGTTTGGTAAGCCTTTACGCCGAGGCTATTTAACGCCGCAGGTATCGGTCTCCTGCAGCCGGTCAGTTCCCCCGCATCTTCTCTTTCGCAAGCGGTCTCTCGGGATGCAGCAGTGGGGTCAGGAGGGTGCAACTTCTCGCAGTAAGGGCACATGCGGCGCGGCGGACAGTCGAAGTACGCGACCGCCGCCGCCCACAACAGCAATTCGTCAGTAGAGCTGGACCCAGCCGCGCTCTGACAGGCGGGTGATCACAGCCGATCCCTGCAGCGCCCGCCGGTTGGCGCACGAAGAATAGAGCACCGTGGCGTTGCCGTTCAGCCTGCTGTCGTCGAGCGAGACGTCCGAGGCGACGATACCGCCGTAGAACTTCACGTCGTCGCTGCCGGTGCCGCGCACATGGACTGATCCAGTTACGATGACCGGGCCGAAGAACGAGATCTGACCCTGCACGTTGAGGCTGCCTTCCACCAGCAGAATTCCCTGACCCAAGCCCTGCCCCGAGAGGCTGAGATCGCCGTAGTGATAGATGATCGGGAAGTAGTTGAAGCAGGGGCTGGTGTTGTCGATCGGCGCCCCCCAATTGCTCTGTACGGTCGCATCGCACACCGGCGGAGTGCCCGTCGTGGCCGGCGCGAGGCCGCTCATGCTGGAGGAGGTGAGGGTCAGGGTCCGCAGTGCTTTGAGCGCGTCGAAATTGGTCCCGCCCAGCATGTTGTTGGGGTCGAGCGAGGGGTCCGCCTGGGTGGGCGGAACGCCGGTAATCTGCGACGACCCGGTCTGGGTGAGAGTGCCGTTATAGGCAACCCCCGGTTTGTCGGCCTCCGGCGGACACTCGACACCTGGCGATGTCTTCCAGATGGGCGGAGTGGTATCGATACCGCTCACGGTGGCGTTGCCGCTGACGACGATGTGTCCGATGGCTGACAATCCGCCCCGTACCAGGAGATGCGGAGTCACCAGCCGAAGCAGCGAACCGGCTGACCGGGTGGCCATGGCAGTTCCAGCGGCGTTCCGGCGGCTGCCGACCGTGCTGATCAAGAACACGCTACTGGTTAGCCGCGAGAGCTGTTTGGTCACATCCACCCGGCCTCCCAGGGAGACCGTCCCCATATTCACAGCCGGTGCGCCGACAGCGAGGGCCAACAGGCTGGTCGGTGTGGCCGAGCCGATAGCATCGCTGATGCCGGCCTCGGCCGCCTCGGCCGCCTGGCCGGCATAGAACGTGTTCTGCCCGCTCTGCTGCTCCAGGCGGCCGGAGAAGAAGGTCCCGGCTACCAGCAGCCCGATGATAACCAGGGCGAAGAGGGCCACGGCGAGCGCCATACCGCGCTCATCGTTCAGTCGTTGGGTTCGCATAGCAATCTCCTTGAGCGTCATTCCGATTACGGCCGGAACGAGTTGCGCAGGGCCACCTGGGTAACCAGACTGTCTTGCACGTAAGTCGGGCTGCCCTCGACGCCGGGATTGATCGCCCCGTCGCTGATCCCGCGAATGGTGACACGGATACTCTTGATCGCCGTGCGGTCGGCCGTGATGGCCCCGGCCGCGTCCAGATACTCCAGTTGGAACCCGTTGCCGTCGACCAGGGGACCGAGCACCGGCTGGATTGCTTCGCCGGCACTGATCGAGCGCGCGCCGAGCCAGGATTTCCCATCGGCCTGATGGAGCTTCAGCTCCATGACTTCGTAGATGTGAATCGGCGTTCCCACCGGGAGGCCCACCAGGCCCGCCGTGTTGGGCGTCGTCAGCGTGATCCCGGCGCCCAGGACGCCGGGGCAGGCGGTAGCGGTCGATACGTCGGCAATCGCCACCGGTAGCCAGGTGTCGTCTGCCTCGGTGTCCGGATCGCCGTCGATGAAGACATAGAGCCCGTCGCGACCGGCCTGCGGATCCCGAAAGCCGGAGAAGCCGCTCCGGGTGATCCGGATCTGAGTGGCCGTCGGCGCCTGGCAGATGAAGCCGATGCCGCGCATGGCGCGGTAGGTGATGTCGCTGGCCGCGATGGTAAGGATGTCGTTCCTGTCCGCGGCGCCTCCGAAGACGGTGTTCAGCTCCCGGAGATCGTTCAGGACTATGAGCGAGCCCATGCGCACGTTGGACTGCAGGCTGGCCTGTTCCGCCTGGCTGCGCGAGAGCCGCTGCGTGGTGACCAGGAGCTTGAACGCCGCGCCGCCGACGATGAGCATCAGCGTCATAGCGATCATGATCTCGACCAGGGTAAAGCCGCGTCGGTTGGCCATGGTCAGCACTCGATTCTCGTCTGGAGACTTGCGGTGCGGCTGCCCTGCACCGTGCGATAGGTGACGTTGACCTGGACCGCCCGGACTTTGCCCACGGTCGGCACCACCCACGATTCCGTCACGTTGCTCGTGGTTACCGGGCCACCATTAGCAAAACCGGCCGCGGTGCAGCGAGGGGACGTGGAGTAGGCCGCCAGACGCAGCGTCTCGAGGCGGCGGGAGGCCACCTGGGCCGCACGCGTCTCCACCTTGCCCCGGCCGATCATCCGCGTCACCATGGCCGACGAACCGACCAGGGCGACGATGCCGACCCCCAGGACCACGATCGCCACCAGCACTTCGACCAGCGAGAACCCTGCGCTCGATCGCTTCATTTCCTCACCCTCCCCAGGCCATCGACCGTTATGGTCTCTGTCTTCCCGTTCAGGGAAACCAAGAAAGTCGTGCCGGTCCCAAAGCCGGTACCCAAACCACGCGGATCGAAGCGTACTGAGTCGATCGCGGCGGTCACGGTCACCCCGTAGATGTCGCCCAGCGGTTGAACCGCACCGAGGGTATCCGCGTTGCTTCCTGCGGCGGCCACCAGCCGGGGCCGCGCCAGGACGAAGGCGTTGTTCCCCTGGATCTTGAGCAAGGTGATCCGATTGGTCTGGGTCGCGGCCGTACGCGCCTTGGAGAGCAGATTGATCAAGGTCGTACGGGCTCCCCTGACATTGCTTCTGGTCATGCCGTCGCGCATCCGGGGGAGCCCGATGAGCGCCACCGTACCAAGAATGGTGACAACTATCATGAGCTCGATGAGCGTGAATCCGTTGGTCCGTGTGGCCATAATCTCTCCAGAATGCTCGGGCGGGGAGGCTGCCCATCCAAGGGCGCTGACCAATGGAGAGGCAGGGGTTGTACCACAGTGTTAAGTCACTACAGATCAGCGCCTTCGCGGTTTGAAGGAGGGCAAAAACTCTGCAGAGGCTTGCGCGTCAGCGCACCGGACTGCGCCGGTTGGTCTCAGGCAGCCGGCAGCCGCCTGAGCTTGTAAAAGAGGGTCCGCAGGCTGATCCCCAGCAGATTGGCGGCCCGGCGGCGATTGCCATTGGACGCCTCGAGGGCGCGCTGGATCGCTGCGCGCTCGACGGCCTCGACCTGGGTGCGAAGATCGAGCGCGCCTTGAGTGGCACCACCCTGCGCAGTGGGAGAACCGTCAGCGAGTGCGAAGTCTCTGCGGTCCAGCAGGCCACCCGCCGAGAGCACCGCGGCGCGCTCAACCGCGTTGCGTAGCTCACGCACGTTCCCCGGCCAGCTGTGCTGGGTCAACGCCACCAGGGCGGCGGGGGTCACGCTGACGGGATGGCCCAGCCGCTGCGCCACCTGACGGGCGAAATGGGTGAGCAGCTCCGGGATGTCGTCGGGTCGCTCGCGGAGCGGCGGGATGTGCAACCGCACCACGTTGAGGCGGTAATAGAGGTCCGACCGAAACTCGCCGCGTTCGACCGCTTGCTCCATGGGACGTCCAGTGGCGGCAAGCACCCGCACATCGATCTTGCGGGACTCGCGCGCGCCGAGCCGCCGGATCTCGCCTTCCTCCAGCACTCGGAGGAGCTTGGCCTGGAGCGGCTGGGGGAGATCGGCAATCTCGTCGAGCAGCAGGGTTCCGCCGTTGGCGATCTCGAACAGACCGGGGTGGTCGGACGTGGCGCCGGTAAAGGAGCCCTTGGTATGGCCGAAGAGCTCCGACTCGAGCAGCTGCTCCGGGATTGCGGCGCAGTTGATAGCCGTGAAGCTGTTCTCGGCGCGCGGGCTCATTCGATGGATTGCGCGGGCGATGACTTCCTTGCCCGTTCCGCTCTCCCCAGTGATGAGCACGGTGGTGTTGTGGCGGGCTACCCGGCCGGCCAGCTCGAGGAGGTCGCGCATGCCCCGGCTCTGGGAGACCACGAGATCGCCGACGGCGCCGATCCCCAGGGTCAACCGCAGTGCACCGACTTCTCGACGCAGGCGCTCCCGCTCCTCGGCCTTCCGGACCGTGAGGATCACCTCATCGGGCTTGAATGGCTTCTGCAGGTAGTCGTAGGCACCCTCCCGCATGGCGGCCAGGGCGGCATCTTCGTCCCCATAGGCACTCATCATGATGATGAGGCTACTCCCACCCTGGGCGCGGTATCGCCGGAGAAAGGTGAGCCCGTCCATGCCCGGCATCTTGACGTCGCAGAGGATGAGATCGAACTCCTCCTCGTTGACACGTGCCAGCGCCCGCTCTGGATCACCCTCGGCTTCGACCACGTGGCCGGACTCGCTGAGCAGCAGCCCAAGCGATTGCCGAAAACCCGCGTCGTCCTCAACGATCAGCAGCCGCATCGGTCTCACCCGCGGTTGGTAGGAAAACCTTGAACACAGCACCGCCTTCTCTTGCCCGATCGACCCACACGGTGCCTCCGCTTTCGTGCACCGTTCGAGCGACGATCGCCAGTCCAAGCCCGGTGCCCTGCCCTGGGTCCTTGGTGGTAAAGAACGGGTCGAAGATCCGCTCGCGATCGTGCTCGGAAACCCCAGGGCCGTCATCAGCCACGAACAGCATCACCCCGCGGGTCCCCGGAGGGAGGTCACGCGGCCTAGGCTCTGGTGCCCAGGTTCGGCGGGGATCGGGGAGCTGACCGTCAGCATCTTCCCGCCGCGCCATGTTGCGACGTCCGGTTCCGAGCGCTTTGCCCACAGTTCCTATCGCAACCCGTCCCCCAGGACTGGCCTGACAGGCATTGATCACCAGGTTCACGATGACCTGCTCCAGCTGGTGCCGGTCGCCCCGCACCAGCGGAAGATCCGGATCCAGGGAGAGCTCCAGCGTTCGATCCCGGAGGATCCCTTGGGGATCCAGGAAATCGAGTACCGTCCGCACCGCCGAGTTCAAATCCGTGGTGCCGGGACTGCCGATTGTTGCAGTCGCTCCCATTCGCGGCCGGGCATAATCCACGAGCCCTTGCACGATCCGTTCGATCCGCTCGACGGCCTGGTGCATGTCCCCAATCACCGCTGGGTCGGCCCCGCGCCGGTGGAGCACCTCGATGTAGCTTCCGAGTGCGCCGAGGGGGTTCCGCACCTCATGCGCGACTCCCGCCGCAAGCCTACCGATGCCGGCGAGCTTCTCTACCCGGACCACTTGGCTTTGCACATCCAGCAAGTTTTCCGCCATGGCGCGATATCGCACCGCGAGCAGCTCCAGCTCAGCGGTTTCCTGGGGCTCGTGCGGCGGAAACTCGCCCACCGCGAGCGCATCGGCTTCGGCGGTCAGCCGCTGCAGCGGGCCGACCACCAGGCGGTGAACCGCGTAGCCTCCGAAGAGCACGAAGACCAGAGTGCTGCCCAGCCACAGCGCCAGGAGTGATCCGAGCACTTCGCGAAGGTCGCTCCCGGTGATCAGAATCGTCGTCAGCCCCACCATCACGACTGCGGCAGAGGTGACAAATCCCAACTCGAGCAGCAGCGCGGTCCGAAGCGGGATCCGCCGGCGGCCGTGCGCCACTCAGCTGCACGCTACCGCGGCATCGGCAGTGGCCGGAGGTATCGGCGGCGTCGTGCCGTAAAAGATCGCGCACTGCATCGTAGTCAGCGGAAGCGCCGTTGCTCTCGCTGACCAGCCGGCGTCCGTTGCCGTGACTATGACGACCGAAACTCCGGAGCTGACGTTGAACGGAATGGCTGCCGCCGGAATGACTCCCCCGTAATAGGTCCGATTCTCGACCCAATATGATTCCTGAGCCCCTGCCAGGTTGCGGAGGTCGGACTTCATCGAAGCCACGACCGCCTTCTCCTTCGTGTTGGCGAACTTCGGAATCGCAATCGCGGCCAGGATGCCGATGATCACGACCACGATCAGCAGCTCGATCAGGGTAAACCCCTCCCTGCCTCGCATCGATCTGCTCCGAGTCATCGTACTCCGGGTAGTCATGATTGCATCCTCAAGCGAGTCAGCCTGGTAGGAAAAAAGGGCGGCGACCACTAGGGCACCGCCCTTCTTTCTCACCATCATTCCAGGCTTAGTAGCAGGCCGGGGCGCCCTCAGCCTTGACGGCCGCCGGGTTCGGCGAATTGGCCGCTACACCCACGTACACGCCGCACAGGTCGCTCGCGGCCGAAGTGACCG
>DASYVW010000067.1:0-8985 GCA_035936675.1 Gemmatimonadales bacterium | reverse complement strand
CGCCGGCTACACGACCTCACTATCAGCAACGTATTCCATGCGGGGGATGGCAACCTTCACCCCAACATCAGCTTCGACCGGCGCGACCCGGCGGTTGCGGCCCGGGTCCAGCTGGCCTGCCGTGAGATCATGGCGGCGTGCGTGGCGGCGGGTGGGAGCATTACGGGTGAGCACGGCGTGGGAAACGACAAGCTGGATTACATGTCCTGGATCTTCAATGCCGAAACGCTTGGGGCCATGCTAGCGGTGCGTCGCGCCTTCGACCCTTCGGAGATGGCCAATCCGGGGAAGGTCGTGCCGGTGCATGCCTGCCGTGAATGGTCCGTCGTGAAGAGCCTGCGCCAATGAACAACACGGTCTTTACCCGGCTCCGTGCCCTGCTCGGAACGACCGGGGTTGAGCGCGACGGGGACGGCGTGCCGCGCGCCACCCCCGATACGCCCGACGCCCTCACACTAGTATGCCGGTTGGCTCATGAGGAAGGCTGGAAGATCCGGGTCGAAGGCCGGGGAACCTGGCTGCCCGCGGACGCGCCCGCCGACCTGGCCGTGAGTACTCGGGGGCTGGAGCAGATCGTGTCGGTCAGCCCGGCCGACCTGGTGGCGACGGTCCAGGCCGGCACCTCGCTCGAAGCCCTCAGACGCCGGCTGGCGGACTACGGCATGTGGCTGGCGATCGACCCGCCGGGGCGGCCGGAGCGGAGCATTGGATCGGTGGTGGCTACGGCCACGGCCGGTCCGTTGCGCCAGGGATTCGGGCCGGTGCGGGACCACGTCCTCGGCTGCGCAGTCGCCACCGGGGATGGCAGGCTGGTGAATGCCGGCGGACGGGTGGTGAAAAACGTAGCCGGGTTCGACCTCACCAAGCTCCAGGTCGGCGGGTTTGGCGGGTTCGGCATTATCGCGGAGATCCATCTGCGGCTGCGCGCACTGCCCCGGGCGGACGTCACTCTTCTGGCCCGCGGTGCTCGAGACGAGCTCACCTCCCGCGCCAGGGAGTTGATCGACGCCCAGATCCTGCCGGGCGCGCTGGAGCTGCTCTCGCCGGCGCTCGCCGCCGAAGCGGACTGGGTTCTCGCCGCTCGCTTCGTGGGAACCGACGCAGCGGTGCAGGCGGACGTCCGCCGGCTGGGCTCGGTCGACGAACTCCAATGGCAGCCACTCCCAGCAGATCGCACGGCGGCGTTCTGGAGCGTGGCCGCACGAGGTACGCTGGGCGGCCCCATCACCCTGCGCCTCGGTGTACTGGGCGACGGCGTGGACGACACCATCGACCTCCTTGCCCACGACCTCGACGAGGGCCTCGTCTCGGCTGGAGCCGGACTGGGAATGATCCGCTGGACCGGCGATGCCACGGTGGACCGGATCCGCTCCCTGCGTCGCGCTGCGGCGGCTCGAGAGATCCCCATGACCCTCGAGCGCGCTCCGTGGTCTGTCCGCCGGACGCTGGGACATTTCGGGGCGTATCGCGAAGGGGTCGGGAAAATCGTGGGCCGGCTTCGCGACACCTTCGACCCGGGACAGTGTCTGAACGTGGCACTCGAGGGGGCAGAGTAGGATGGCACGCGGCTACGCAGCTCTCGACCCCTGTGTCCACTGCGGGTTCTGTCTCCCGGCATGCCCGACGTATCTCGTCACCGGAGACGAGGGCCACAGCCCGCGCGGACGGATCGTGCTCATGCGGGCGCTGGAGAGAGGCGAGATGGACGCCAACGACCCCGGGCTGTTCGAGCACCTCGATGCCTGCCTGGGGTGCCGGGGCTGCGAGCCGGCTTGCCCGTCGGGAGTTGGCTATGGCCGCGGATTCGAAGCCGCCCGGGCACAGCTCTTTCAGGCCCGTGGGCTCTCGCCGGCCGCCCGCCTCGTGCTCGGCGTGTTCCGTCACCGGCTTGCATGGCGGCCGCTCTTCGCCCTGGCCCGAGTGTTCCGGGCAACCGGTTTGCCTCGGCTGCTGGCGGGACGCAACCGGCTACGGTTCGGACTGGGCATGCTGGCCGCGTCAGCGGAGCCAAAGGAAAAGGCGCAGAGGACGGAGGTGCTGAGGACAGGATTGCTTCCGTCTTCTCCGTCTTCTCCGTCTTCTGCGTCCTCGCCGACCGTCGCCCTCTTCCGCGGCTGCGTCATGGGTGCGCTCTTCAATCACGTGCACGACGCAACCAGGCGGACCCTCGAAGCCAACGGCTATCGCGTCGTGGAGGTGGCGGGCCAGGTCTGCTGCGGCGCGCTCCACGAGCACGCGGGCGACCGCGGTGGGGCGACCGGGCTCGCGCAGGCCAACGTCGAGGCCCTCGCGGAAGGAACCGACTTCGTCGTTGTGAACAGCGCGGGCTGCGGGGCGCTGCTCAAGGACTACGGACATTTGCTGGGTACCGAGGCTGCCGCACGGCTCGGGGCGAAGGTCCGCGACGTCTCCGAACTGCTGGCGGAGCGCGGTCCCCGCACCGGCGCGCCGCTGGAGCTGGAGGTTGCCTACGATGCGCCCTGCCACCTGCAGCATGCGCAGAAGGTGCAGGAAGCGCCGCTCGCCCTGCTCCGCGCCGTGCCCGGCCTTCGTCTTCGGCTGCTGCCGGGATCCGACCGTTGCTGCGGCAGCGCCGGGATCTATTCCGTACTTCGTCCCCAGATGGCGCGCGCGGTGCTCGACCAGAAGATCGCCGGCCTGAGCGCCGCGACACCGCGGCTGGATTTCGTGGTGACGGGAAATCCCGGCTGTCTGATGCAGATCGGCGCCGGACTCCGGGCCGCGCGGCTTCCCATCGATGTGGCGCACCCGGTGGAGCTGCTGGATCACTCGTATCGGGAGGCCGGGTTCTACGAATGAGAGAGGCTGTGGGCTATGAGCCCATAGCCCGTAGCCTGTCACCGCGCAACCGCTTCTTACTTCTCACCTGGCACCCCGTTATACCTTCTCCAATGACCTCCGGCATTCTCTTCGACTTCAATGGCGTGATCGTGGATGACGAGTCGCAGCACTGCGACGCGCTGATCGCCACACTGGCGGAGTATGGGTACTCACTCGACCGGGAGACCTACTACCGGGAGTATCTGGGCTTCGACGATCGGGAATGCTTCCGGTTCACCTTCGAACGCATCGGCCGTGCCCAGGACGAGGCCGTTCTGCGGGAGGCAGTGGCGCGGAAGCATGCCCAGTACGAGCGGACCATCAGAGACTCGATGCGCCTCGTGCCTGGTGCCGCGGAGTTTGTCGAGAATGCCGCCCTCGATGGCTTTCAGCTCGCCATCGTCTCGGGTGCGCTGCGGAGCGAGATCGAGCTGGTGCTGAAGTTGGCCGGTCTGCGCCCCCACTTTGCCGAGATCGTGGCGGCGGAAGACGTGGGCGTCTGCAAGCCGGATCCGCAAGGCTTCAACCGTGCCCGGGAGATGCTCGATCTCGCTCCCCGGCGCTGCGTGGTGATTGAAGATTCGCTGCCGGGGCTCACGGCGGCGCGCGCGGCCGGCCTTCGCTGTGCCATGCTCGCTACCACATATGCGGAGGATGCCTGCGGCGACGCTGACATGGTGTGGCGAGACTTCGTAGGACACGATCCAACCGAGCTTCCCTGGGCCCATGTCTGAGTTCGATCTGACGCTCGACCGCGAACGGCTCGCCGAGGTGCGACACGGCGCGGTGTTGGTCACGACCGAGCCTGCGGTCTTTCGGGTCCAGGGGCCCGGCGCCCTCACCTGCCTCCAGGGCCTGCTGACCAATGATCTGGTCAAGCCGGGTGACAACAGTCTCGTCTACGGGGCACTACTGACACCCAAGGGCGCGCTGGTGGTGGACTACTGGGTGATCCGACAGGCCGATGCCTTCACGCTGGTAGCGCCCCGATCCGGTCACGAGGCGTCGCTGGACCTCTTTCGCCGCCAGCTGCCCCCCCGTTTGGCGAAAGTGGTCGATCTCACCGGCGAGGCCCGGGTAGCGTGGTTGATTGGCGCGCATGGATTCCAGACCCTGGCCAAATCCGGCATCGGAATGCCGGACGCATCGGGCCGCGTGGCATCGGTCGGTGGTGAAGTGAGCCCGGTGGCGCTGGCCCTCGCACCGGAGGCAGCGCCGTTCGTTGCACTCGCCATCGGCGCGGAGCCGGCAGTCGCCGCACTCGGCTCCAGGCTGGTCTCGGCCGGGGCGCTCCCGGGCGACGAGCGCGATCTGCATGCAGCACGGATTCTCTGCGGCTGGCCGACGCTTGGAGCTGAGATCGATGAACGCACTCTGCCCCAGGAGGTACGCTACGATCAGATCGGCGGCGTCTCCTATACGAAGGGGTGCTACACCGGCCAGGAGACTGTCGCGAGGCTGCACTTCCGGGGTCACACGAACCGCGAGCTACGCGGCCTGCGCTGGCGGAGGGCGGAGCCGTTGGCCGGGCGCAGCATCCACAAGGGAGAGCGCGAGGTGGGGAGCGTACGGTCGACCCTGAGCGTAGAGGACCGGGCCATTGGCCTCGGGCTGATCCGGCGGGAGGTTGGCGTGGGAGAGGAGCTGCTGGCCGGAGGGCAGCCGGCTACCGTCGTGGCGCTTCCGTTCGGCCCCGAGGACCTCGACGGGTGAGCCGGCCTGAAAATCAGCGAGCCCCGAGCTGGGCTCGGGGCTCACTGCCACGCTACGACACTGCGGCGTTACTTCTTGGTGGTGTCCCGCGCCATCGTCGAGTCGGAGTGCGACATGCCACCCATGCCAGTGTCGGACGCCGCCGGAGCCATGGCGGACGTATCCGCACCGGAGGCGGTGCCTTTCTTCTGACAGCCGGCAAGCGCAAGGACAGCGGCCATCACCAGGATCGTCTTCATTGTCATTCCCTCGGGGGTTGGTGGAACATTTTGGTTGTGGAATCGTCGAAATGGCCGCGCCACATACTCGAGGGCGAAGCTACCTCCGGGTCCGGCTTTGTCAAGGTGAGTGAAGTTGCAGGCGCCGGTTGAAGCGGGCGGCCATGAGCCCGCAACTCTACTCAGTCAAGTCAGTAAAGCATTGAAGTCAAGAATCTTAGATTCCGCATTCGAATTCCTGTCTCTTGAGCGGTCCCATGATCGAGCCACGCACACTAGGTGAACTGAAGAACAGCCGCTGGGCGGAGCGCCCACTTCGGGGTCGAACCGTCCGGGACGAGATCCGGAGTAACCTGCTCAAGCGATTGGAATCGGGCGAGCCGCTGTTTCCCGGCATCGTAGGGTACGAGGACACGATCGTTCCCCAGATCGTCAACGCCCTGCTCGCGCGACACCACTTTATCCTGCTCGGCCTTCGGGGTCAGGCAAAGAGCCGTATCCTGCGCGAGCTTACCAACCTTCTCGACGAGCGCATCCCCATCGTCGCGGGCAGCGAGGTGAACGACGACCCGTTCGCGCCCATATCAAAGTACGCCCGCGAGATTCTGGCCGAGTGTGGCGACGCGACGCCTCTCGCCTGGCTTCGCCGGGACCAGCGATATGTCGAGAAGCTCGCGACGCCGGACGTCACCATTGCCGACATCATCGGCGACGTGGATCCGATCAAGGCGGCCCGAGGGGGGCACTTGCTCTCCGACGAGCTCACCATGCACTTTGGGCTCCTGCCCCGGGCCAACCGGGGGATCTTTGCCATCAACGAGCTGCCGGATCTCAGCGGGAAGGTGCAGGTCGGCCTCTTCAATATCATGCAGGAAGGCGATGTTCAGATCAAAGGCTATCCGGTGCGCCTTCCGCTGGACGTGCTGCTGGCATTCACCGCCAACCCCGAGGACTATACCGCCCGCGGCAAGATCATCACGCCACTGAAGGACCGGATCGGCTCGGAGGTGATCACCCATTATCCGCGCACTGTACGGCTCGGAATGGAGATCACCTCTCAGGAAGCGTGGGTCGAGCGGGGCGGGCCGGAGCTCGACATCCCGGACTTCATTCTGGAGGTCATTGAGCGGGTGGCCTTCGAGGCCCGTGAGGACAAGCGGGTGGATAAGCGCTCAGGGGTGAGCCAGCGCCTCCCCATCAGCGCGCTGGAGAACGCGATCTCGAACGCGGAGCGGCGAGCGGCGGCCCTCGGCGAGGATCGTGTCGTGCCGCGAGTCAGTGATGTCTACGCGGCGGTGCCGTCGATCACTGGAAAGCTGGAGCTGGAGTACGAGGGCGAGCTGCAAGGCGGCGAAATCATCGCGCGTGACCTCATCCGACGCGCGGCCGGCCGGGTACTGGAAGAGCGGATGGGAGGGGCGGACCTCGGCAAGATCGTCGCCTGGTTCGATCAGGGCGGCGCCCTTAAGGTCTCCGGAGACGAAAGGTCGGATCTCTGCCTCAAGGGGTTCAGCGTGGTGCCCGGCCTGCTCGAGGTGGTAACTGAGTTCGGCCTGGCAGAACGGAAGGACGCTCCCCGCCAAGTGGCGGCGTGCGAGCTGGTGCTCGAGGGACTTGCCGCGCAGAAGCGCATCAGCCGGAGCGAAGAGCTGGGCTATACCCGGGCCAAGCCGGAGCGGCGGGAGCCTGGCTATGGAAAGGGCGGGATTAGCTTCGGATAGATCTATCCCCATCCTCGACGCCGTGCTTCGGATACGATCACTGACGTCGCCCCGTCCAATCCCAGCACTCCGGTGTTCAGCACCATGTGGTAGTTCACCGGATCGTTCCAGTCGCGCTGGTAATACTGCCGGTGATATCGGGCCCGGGTGCTATCTGATTCGTCCACCACTGCCGCGGCCTTCTGGAGATCGACCCCGAGCCGCTCGGCTGCGGCCTGAATCCGATAGGGTTTCGGGGCAACCAGCTTCACGTGCAGGCTGTCGCGCTCCTGCGCCAGTACGGCGGGTGCGGCTCGGCCCACGAGAACCAGCCTCCCCTTCGCAGCAGCCTCAGCCACGACCGACTCGGTCATGCGCACCAGGTCCACTTCCTGAAGTTTCGGAAGCGTGCCCCCGGGGACCGACGGGGGAAATAGCTCGGGTGTAGACGCGGCCAGGGTCCGCGCCAGGCGCTCCACGAAGCTGGGCGCCCGCTCGTCTCGTTCCGCAACCTGCTCCGGGGGTACGCCGGCCCGGGCGGCCACCTCCTCGACCAGCTCGTTGTCCACCACGCGCCAGCCGAGCTCGGCGGCCACGCGCCGGGCCACCTCGGATCCTCCAGCACCATACTGCCGCGATATCGTGATGAGCATGGGTTACCGCATTCGCCAGGCCACCCCGGCCGCCACGAGCAGGCACACCAACCCACCCAGCGCAAAGGCGATCCGGACGCCGAAGTGCTCGGCGATCCAGCCCGCCTGAAACGACCCGAACGGCGCCAGACCCAGGACCATGAACGAGTAGAAACCCATGATCCTGCCGCGCAGCTGATCCGGAGCTTCCGACTGAAGCATCGTGTTTGCGGCGATGCCGTTGAGTGCCATCACACAACCGGTGACGGTGAACAGGAACAGGGCAGACCAGAACTCCGGCGCCAGGGAGGCAGCCAGCAACACGACCCCGAAGAGCATGGCGGAGCCGAGCACCAGCCGGGATCGCCGAACCCGATGGCCGAAGCCGGCCAGGAAGAAGGCCGCCGCTGCGGCGCCAATGCCGATGGCAGCGACCAGGGCCGCGTAGCCGCTCGCGCCCACCCGGAGGACGTCGCGGGCGAATACCGGCATGAGAGGGAGGAACGAGAATCCGAACATGCTGAATGTCGCGACGAGGACGACTAGCGCCCGGGGCCACCGGTTTCCGAACACAAACGCGAAGCCCTGCCGGAGGGCGGCGGCCAACGATTCGGTCCGGGGCGCCGGCGACTGGCCCGCGTCCATGCGGAGCAGGCTCGCAATCACCGCCAGGTAGCTGGCTGCGTTGGCGAAGAAGCACGCGGCGAGTCCGACGGTGGCGATCAGCCCGGCCGCAATGGCGGGGCCGATGACCCGCGCGAGGTTAAACGCGCTCGAGTTCAGCGCTATCGCGTTCATGAGATGCTCGCGGTGCACTATCTCGGCGAGGAACGACTGTCGGGTCGGCACCTCGAACGCGCTGAGGAGCCCGGAGAACACGGCGAGCCCCATCACCCAGTGCACGGTGATCAGATGGGTTGCCGTGAGGATGGCCAGCGTCAGCGCCTCGGCCAACATGAGGCTCTGGAGCACCAGGATGAAGCGGCGCTTGTTGACCCGGTCGGCGATCACCCCACCGTACAGGGTGAAGAGCAGGATCGGCAGCGATCCGAGGGCGGTGACCAGCCCGACAGCAAATGCGGAGTCGGTGAGCTGAAGAACCAGCCACCCCTGCGCAATGACCTGCATCCAGGTGCCGCAGAGCGAGATGAACTGGCCGATGATGAACAGCCGGAAGTTCCGGTGCCTGAGCGCGGCGAACACAGACTGCAGCGAGGTGGGGAGCACGTGAAGGAAGGTAGAAGAGGCAGTCACGAGTCGCGAGTCGCGAGTCCTCAGTTGTACTGGCTATGGTGCGCGAGCCCACGAGCCATTATCAATACAATTACAACCGGCGTAGGCGCCCGGCCCCCCGCCGTGACTCGCGACTCCTGACTCTCGACTTCAAATGCGCTTCACCACCTACTCCAAGTACCACCCCGAGCTCGCGGATGCGGTCAATCTGCAGGGGCTTCTAGACCAGCTCAGTGACTTCCTGCTTCAGTCGGGGTTTGCGGGCAACTCGCCCTCATTCTGGCATGACGAGACGGCAGATGCTGAGCGGTCGCTCGACGCCCTTCGGCAGGCCATTCTCCAGGCGCTGATGGAATCGGGCCAGCTCACTCCCGACATGCTGAAGGTGCTCCGCAGCGAGTCCACGGGAGACGAGGTCCACGACCGGGAGATCGAAGCGGAGCTGGGCCAGCTGCTCGACCGTATCGTGCAGCGGCTGATGGAAGAGGGTTACCTCAACATCAGCCAGGCCCCTCAGGTGCCGCAGGGCTACCAATCCATGTTCGGCCCCGGCGGGCAAGCCCACTCGGCTGCACAGCAGGTGCAGTTTAATCTCACCGAAAAGGGCATCGATTTTCTGGGCTACAAGACGCTCAAGAACCTTCTGGG
>DASYVW010000066.1:0-2381 GCA_035936675.1 Gemmatimonadales bacterium | reverse complement strand
TGGGGCTCCGCCTCCTCCTCTGCGCCGGCCGGAGTCTCGGGATATACGTAGATCTCGCGCTTGCCGCGCTTGATCTCGCCGAACTTCACCACGCCATCCACCTCGGAGATGGTGGCCGGATCTTTCGGCCGCCGCGCCTCGAACAGCTCGGCGATGCGGGGTAGGCCTCCGGTGATATCGCGGGTCTTGTAGGCCTGCCGCGGAATCTTGGTGACCGTGATGCCCTTGGTCACCTTGACCGGCGCGCTGAGAAAGACCGTCTTGTCCTTGCTCTCCTTCTTGGTCTTGCTCGGCCACGCCTCGTTGATCGGACGCTCGTCCACGTGGAACTTGGCGTTCCACGGGTTGGCCGTGTCCGGAATCTCAATGGCCCGGCTCACCTGATCCGTGGGCGAGCCCAGGATGACGCGGCTCCCCTCGGCCAGGGTGTATTCCTGCGGGTCCTTCCGGTTCGGCATGTAGACCAGCACGCTCGGATGCAGCTCACGGTCCGGGTCGGCCACGACGACGATACTCCGGAGGCCGGTGCCCTCGTCCAGCTCCTCGCGGAGCGTGACGCCGGGCACCAGGTCCTTCCAGCGCAGCTCGCCGTCGGCCTTGATGATGCTCGGGTCGTTGTATGGGTCCCAGGTGTAGAGAATGGTTCCTCGTGGCGGCTGGCCCGGCGCGGAAAAGCGCAGATCCTCCCGGAGCACAGAGTCACCTTCCTTCACCTGAAGCACTGCACCCTCAGGCACCGGGAATCGATTCAGCACCCGTTTCTGATCCTTGGGATCGACTACCAGAATGCCTTCTTTGCTCTCGTCCGACGCCGACTCATCCTCGCGGGTCAGCACGACCCGGCTCGAGCCCCTGGTGCCGTCTTCGAGCTCAACCGGTACGTCCGCCCATTCGAGTCCGTCGGTGTACTTGACCTTGCCGTCCAACCGGGCCCGCCGCTCCGCCTCTTCGGCGATGCGGGACGAGGTGCCGCCGATGTGGAACGTCCGGAGCGTCAGCTGGGTGCCCGGCTCGCCGATCGACTGCGCGGCCAGAATCCCGACCGCCTCGCCCATGTCCACCATGTCCATCGTGGCCAGGTTCCGGCCGTAGCACATCCGGCAGATGCCGCGCCGGGCCTCACAGGTGAGGACGGAGCGGATCTTGACCTTATCGATCCCGGCGTCGTCGATGGCGTTGGAGATGTCCTCGTCGATCAGCTTGCCGGCCTCGACCAGAAGCTTCGGATCGCCATCCTCGTCCAGCTCGTGGGGATCGAACACATCCTCACTGGCGACACTGCCCAGGATGCGCTCCCGGAGCGGCTCGATGATGTCCTCGCCCTCCTTGAGTGCCGCGATCTCGAGACCGAGAATCGTCCCGCAGTCCTCCTCAGTCACCGTCACGTCCTGCGCGACATCGACCAGGCGGCGGGTGAGGTAGCCGGCGTCGGCGGTCTTGAGCGCCGTGTCGGCCAGACCCTTCCGGGCGCCGTGGGTCGAGATGAAGTACTCGAGCACGGTGAGCCCCTCGCGGAAGTTTGACTTGATCGGGCTTTCGATGATCTCGCCGATGCCCCCCGTGAGCTTCTTCTGCGGCTTGGCCATGAGCCCGCGCATACCGGCAAGCTGCCGGATCTGGTCGCGGCTGCCGCGCGACCCGGAGTCGAACATCATGAACACCGGGTTGAACCCGCCGCGGGAGACCCGCATCGAGTTGATCATCGCCTCGGCCACGTCGTTGTTGGCGTGGGTCCAGGCGTCGATCACCTTGTTGTACCGCTCGCCGAAGGTGATCTGGCCGGTGTTGTAGGCGCGCTGGAACCGCTTGACCCGCGCGTCCGCTTCGGTCAAGAGCTCGGCCTTCTCGGCCGGGATCTCGAGGTCCTCGATCCCGATCGACACACCTCCCATAGTGGCAAAGCGGAAGCCGAAGTCCTTCAGCCGGTCCAGGAAGGTGACGGTGTCGGCCAGGCCGGCGCGGCGATAGCTCTGGAGCACCAGCTCCGAGAGATTCTTCTTCTTCATCAGCTCGTCACGGAAGCCGAGGTCCGCCACGACCTTCCGCGGCAAGATGCTGTTGAACAGCACCCGGCCTACGGTAGTCCGGAGCCAACGCGGCTTGGCGTCCTCCGACTCCCGCGGCGGGATGTACCAGAAGCAGATGGCCGTGTGGTAACCGACGCTCCCATTGAGCAGCGCCATCTCCAGCTCGGCCAGGCTGCCGAAGTGCTTGCAGCCGGTCCAGAGCCGGGTCCTGGTCTCCTCCGTCTTCGCGGCACCCGCCTTCCGCAGCTCCTCCTCGAAGCCGGCCGGCAGCTTGGTCAGGAAGTAGCTGCCGAGCACCATGTCCTGCGACGGCTCGGCCACCGGACGGCCGTCCGATGGCTTGAGCACGTTGTT
>DASYVW010000065.1:0-2575 GCA_035936675.1 Gemmatimonadales bacterium | reverse complement strand
TCAAGCCGTACACCACTGACGCCTTTCAGGAGGCCACCTTCCGGGCGCTCGATTGCTTCTCCCACCCATCCAGGTGGGGGGCGGTCATGCGCGAGGGTATGGCTCGGGATTTCAGCTGGGAACGGTCGGTGGCGACCTACCTCGACGTCTATCGCCGGGCGCTCGCTCAGCGATGAGCACCCGGTCGATGGACTTCATCTTCACCCTGCACAGCCATCTGCCGTACGTGCTCAATCATGGCCGCTGGCCCCATGGGAGTGACTGGCTCACCGAGGCGGCGCTGGACACCTACCTGCCGCTACTCGAAGTGCTCCGGGGACTCGCCGCCGACAAGGTTCCGTCGCCGGTCACCATCGGCTTTACGCCGGTGCTGGCCAACCAGCTTGCCAGTCCCCTGTTCGTCTCCGAGATGGAAGCGTTCTTCGAGCAGCGGCTTAAGGCGTGCGATGAGGCACCGGCGTCCCTCGCCAGCACCGGAGACGACTACCTCCTTCCATTGGTCGACTTCTGGCGCGGTCGGCTGACTCGGCTCCGCGATCTGTTCCACGGCATCGATCGGGATCTGATCGGCGCGTTCAAGGCATTGGAGGCCGCCGGCAAGATCGAGATCATCGGCTCGGCGGCGACCCACGGCTACCTTCCGCTCCTCGCGCGCGACGAGAGCATCCGGCTGCAGCTCGCCGTCGGTATTTCCGAGCACCGTCGCATCTTCGGCCGGGCGCCGGCCGGGTGCTGGCTGCCGGAATGCGCCTACCGTCCGCGGGGTCCCTGGGAGCCGTGGCCCACGGCGCCGCGCACTGGCGTGCGCCGGGGTATCGAGGAGCACCTGGCCGATGCCGGCTTCCAGTATTTCTTCGTGGACGCCCACCTCGCCGCGGCAGGGCGCCCGCTGGGACTCTCCGGCGATCCGGCCGGCGATCCAACGATCCACACACCAGCGCGGCCGGAAACCCCCACCGAGCCGCTCCGCTCGCCTTATCGCGCGTATCGCGTCGCCCATGGTCCGGTGGTGGCCTACGTGCGCGATCCTCGTGCCTCGATGCAGGTCTGGAGCCGCTCAGAGGGATACCCCGGCGACGAGTGGTACCTCGAATTTCACAAGATGCGCTGGCCCGGAGGGCTCAAGCTCTGGCGGGTGACGGGTCCCGGTGTGGACCTGGGAGACAAGCAGCCCTATAACCCCGAGGCGGCGAGCGACCGTGCGCGCAGGCACGCCGACCATTTTGCCAATCTCCTGCACGGCATCTCGGAGACTGAGGCGGAGAATCGCGAGGGCGTGGTGGTCGCGCCATTCGACACCGAGCTCTTCGGGCACTGGTGGTTCGAGGGACCCGACTTTCTGGGCGACGTCTACCGCGCGCTGGCCGGGAAGCGGGATGCCATTCATCCGGCGACCGGCTCCCGGCACCTTCAGGAGCATCCGCCCCGCGCCGCAATCCGCCTGCCGTGGGGGTCGTGGGGCGCCAACGGAGACAGCAGTATGTGGCTCAGCGATCGCACCGCGTGGACCTGGGAACGGCTCTGGCCTCTGGAGCAGTCGTTCTGGGATGCAGCGCCGGCCGCGCTGGCTTCAGCCGCGGCTCGTCCGATCCTGGCGCAGGCGACCAGAGAGCTGCTGCTGGCCCAGTCCTCCGATTGGCAGTTCATCATCTCGACCGGCGCGGCGGCCGACTATGCCGAGCGTCGTTTCCGGGAGCACTGCGACGACGCCGAGCAGTTGATCGCAGCACTCGGTCCGGGCCGTGAGGCAGACCTCGAATCGGCACAACGCCGGGCCGAGGAGCTGGGCCAGCGCGATCAGCTCTTCCCCAACGTGTTGCCCGCCGTGGCGGCCGCGCTCGGGGGCTCCCGCTCACTCGTCGTCGGATAGCCATGCTTCCCATTCGATTCGCGTTTGGCCTCCATCTGCACCAGCCGGTCGGCAACTTCGACCACGTATTCGAGCAGCACGTGCAGGACGTCTACCGCCCGTTGCTGGAACACCTCTCCGCTCGGGAGTTCCTGCCGGCCGTGCTGCATCTCTCCGGGCCCCTGCTCGAATGGCTCGAGGGCCACGACACCCGGTATCTGGACCAGCTCGGCAAGCTGGTGAGCGATCACAAAATCGAGTTGCTCCTGGGCGGCTTCTACGAGCCGGTGCTCGCGTCCTTGCCCCGCATCGACCGGGTCGAACAGATCCAGTGGATGCATGAGGCCATTCGCCGCCGGTTTGGTGCCGACGCACGCGGACTCTGGCTCACCGAACGGGTGTGGGAGCCGGAGCTGGCCGCCGACCTGGCAGACGCCGGCGTTCGCTACGCGCTGGTGGACGACCGCCACTTTCTCGTCTCCGGCTTCGCCAGCGAGCAGCTGCACGCCCCGTTCTGGACCGAGAGCGACGGTAAACGGGTGGCGCTTTTCCCGATCGACGAGAGGCTGCGCTATCTCATCCCGTTTCGGCCGCCGGAGGAGACGGCTGGCTACCTGCGCGAGCTCCGCGGAGCCGGCCATCGGCTGGCGGTGCTGGCCGATGATGGTGAGAAGTTCGGCGGCTGGCCTGGGACCAAGGAATGGGTGTACGAGCGCGGATGGCTGG
>DASYVW010000064.1:0-3641 GCA_035936675.1 Gemmatimonadales bacterium | reverse complement strand
GAGTGGGGCTCTTAAGGAGTAGTTGAATGTCCGAAAGATTGACGCTACCGGTCCTCCCGTTGCGGGAGGTCGTCCTTTTTCCGGGTGTCACCGCGCCGATCGGCGCTGGGAGGCCGGCCACGCTGCGCGCTATCGAGGCGGCGCTCGCCGGTCCAGAACGTCTGGTCTTCGCCGTGTCCCAGCGGCAGAATGTCGAGAGTGTGACCTCGGATGCACTCTATACCATCGGCACGATCGCTCGCATCGGCCAGCTTCAGCGTGGGCTGTCGGGCATGCAGCTCCTGCTCCATGGCGAGCGGCGCGGCATTGCCATCCACTATAGCGAACGGGATGGCTACCTCCAGACCATCGTCCGTGAGGCCGAAGAGATGCCTCCTATCGGCCCCGATGATCCGGCTTTTGTCGCCCTGCACAAGGAGGCGCGGGTCCGGGCCGCGGAGCTGGGTCAGAAGTCGGGCCTTCCCGATGAGGTCGTGCAGCAAGTCCTCGCGGGGGTCAACGAGCCAGGCAAGTTCGCCGATCTCGTGGCCGGGTACATAGACATCACCCCGGCCCAGCGCCAGATGTTGCTGGAAACCCTGAGCGTTGAGGAGCGCCTCCGGCGGGTGCTGGTTCACGTCCAGCGCCAGATCGGCGTGCTCGATGCGCAGGAGGACATCAAATCGCAGGTGCAGGAAGAGCTGGGCGAGCGACAGCGGGAGATGTTCCTCCGCGAGCAGCTCAAGACCATTCAGCGTGAGCTGGGCGAGGGCGACGAGCGGGACGACTTCCAGGAGTTGAAGGAGAAGCTCGCCGCGCTCGACCTAACGGCTGATGCACGCAAGGAAGTCGACCGGGAGTTCGGCCGGCTGAGCCGGATCGGACGCGAGTCGATGGAGTCGCAGGTCATCCGGACGTTTCTCGAGAACGTCGCCGAGCTGCCCTGGAACGAGCGGAGCAGAGAGCACCTCGAGCTGCCGGAGGCGCAGCGTATCCTCGACGAGGATCACTACGCACTCGGTGATGTGAAGGATCGGGTGCTGGAGTTCCTGGCGGTCCGGCAGCTCCGGCTCCAGCAGGAAGCGGTCGAGCGCGCCGGCGAGCCCGGAGCAGACGGCGCGGGCCAGCTCGAGGAGACCAAGGCTGAGCAGAAAGCTGAGGAGGTCGCCGCCGGGGAGTCCACCGACGTGCCGCAGGCCACCGCGACAGTGCCGGCTCCCAATGCGCCGACCCGGGGCAACGAGGATGACCGGATCGCCAAGGGTCCCATCCTCCTCTTCGTGGGGCCTCCCGGTGTAGGCAAGACCTCGGTGGCCAAGTCGATCGCCCGGGCGATGGGACGGAAGTACGTCCGCATCTCACTCGGCGGCGCGCGCGACGAAGCCGACATCCGGGGCCATCGGCGCACCTACGTCGGTGCCATGCCGGGGCGGATCATTCACGGCATGAAGCAGGCCGGCACCAAGAATCCGGTTTTCTTGCTGGACGAGGTGGACAAGCTGGGTGTCTCGTTCCAGGGCGACCCGGCCAGCGCGTTGCTCGAGGTGCTCGACCCGGCCCAGAACGATACGTTCGTGGATCACTACCTCGGCGTGCCGTTCGACCTGAGTGAGGTGCTGTTCATCGCCACGGCGAACTTCATTCAGAACATCCCCGGCCCGCTGCTTGACCGGATGGAGATCGTCGAGTTTGCCGGGTACACCGCGCGCGAGAAGCAGGAGATCGCCCGGAAATACCTCATCCCTCGCCAGTTCAGCGAGAACGGAGTCAGTCCGGAACAGCTGACTATCACCGACGATGCGCTGTCGGAAGTCATCACCAGCTACACTCGCGAGTCGGGCGTTCGGCAGCTCGAGCGCGAGATCGGCCGGCTGGCCCGGAAGGTGGCCCGGAAGATCGCCGCTCAGGAGGTCGAACGGATCACGATCGAGCGTGCGATGGTGAACGACCTGCTCGGTCGGCCCAAAGTCCATCCGGAGAAGAAGGCCCGCGAAGACGAGATTGGCGTGGCCACCGGGATGTACTACACCCCAACCGGCGGCGACATCATGTTCGTCGAGGCTTCGACCATGCGCGGTAAAGGCGAGCTGGTCCTGACCGGTCAGCTCGGTGACGTTATGAAGGAGTCGGCCCGGGCCGCGTGGACCTACGCCCGCTCACATGCGGCGGCGCTGCAGATCCCGGACGATATGTTCGACCGGGACATCCACATCCACGTCCCAGCGGGAGCAATTCCCAAGGACGGACCGTCGGCTGGGGTGACGATGGCATCGTCGGTGGTGTCTGCCTTGTCCGGGCGCTCTGTCCGACACGACATCGCCATGACCGGTGAGATCACCCTCCTCGGGCGCGTTCTGCCGATTGGTGGGGTGAAGGAGAAGGTGCTTGGCGCCGTAAGGGCCGGGATCACCCGCATCATCCTGCCCAAGGCGAATGAGCCGGACCTCGAGGATCTGCCAAAGGAAGTGCGCGACAAGATCGAGGTCTTCCTGGTTCAGGAGCTGGGGGAGGTCCTCGCCTTCACCCTTCGGGGCGCCACGTTCCGCGAAGGACGACTGCTCTTCGGGGACGAGAAGAATCCCCGAGACGTGCTGCCGCTTTCGACGGGGTTTAGGCACTAGGCGGGGAAGCGGGAAGTAGGAAAGTAAGTCGTAACGAAAGGCCCTCTGGATAGAGCATCCCGGAGAGTCTTTTGCTTACCTGCTTCCCCGCTTCCCCGCTTCCCCGCTTACTCGAAGCGCCCGATCCGCCGCCTGGGTCAGCTCGGCCGCGGTCGTGCCATCGCGAGGGAACACGGCCGATCCGACCTTCACCTGAAGCGAGATCACCTCGCTGGCTGTGGTATGAGCCGGCTGCTCGCCGAGCACTCGATGAAGCTTCTCCGCAAGGACCGTGGCACCGGACGTACTGGCGCCGCGCAGCAGCATGCCGAATGCCTCCCACCCGTACCGGCCGATCACATCACTTGCTCGCACATTGGATCGAAACACCGAGGCTGCGTGGAGCAGGACCTCGTCCCCCGCCCGTGGCCCAAGTCGTTCGCTCAGCTTGCGGAACCCCTCGAGCTCAAAAAGCACGAATGCGAGCGACTCGCCGTGGCGCCGGCTGTAGTCAACCGCAGCCTCCAACTCCGCCATCAGGGTTGCTTGGTTGAGGAGACCGGTTACGCCGTCACGATGGACCATCTCCCGTAGCCGCCGCCCCCGGGTCGCGCGCGAAATGACGGTCTGCGCCACAAGCTCAGGCTCGGCGGCCACCGAGAGGAAGTCATCCGCGCCGGCTCTGAGGGCGGCTACCCGGTCGGCGGCCGCGTCGTCCCCGAGGAAGACGACAGGAAGCAGGTGGTAGCGGGAGTCCTGCCGTATCATCCGGGCGAGCGCGAAGGGATCCGACCCGACCAGGCGAGTGTGGAGCAGCAAGAGGTCCGGCATCTCCCGCTCGAGCATTTCGTGGACCACCTGCGTCGGCAGACAGCGGGTCACCCGGACGTTGGCGTGCTCCAGTGCCGGGATAATCCGGGACGCGAGCACCGCGTCATGATCCACCAGCAGCACGTTCGACGGCGGAGGGCCGATCCGGGCGAAGGTGCGGGCGTAGCGGGGGAGCTTCTGCTCCACCTGTTCGGCGGAAAATACGGCGTCTACCCCTGCGGCGATGGCACG
>DASYVW010000063.1:0-2626 GCA_035936675.1 Gemmatimonadales bacterium | reverse complement strand
GAAGCGGTACGACCTCGGGCGGGTGGGCCGGTACAAGATCAATCAACGGCTCAAGCTGAAGACCGATCCGAATCACACGGTCCTCACCGAGGACGATTTCGTCGCCATCATCCGGTACCTGATCGACCTGCACGACGGGCGCGGGTACACCGACGACATCGACCACCTGGGCAACCGCCGCATCCGGAGCGTGGGCGAGCTGATCGCCAACCAGTTCTCCGTGGGCCTGTCGCGCATGGCGCGGCTGGTCAAGGAGCGGATGAGCATCAACTCCGATCCGGAGAAGATCTCGCTCGACGACCTGGTCAACGCGCGCACCGTGAGTGCGGTGATCCAGGCGTTCTTCGGCTCGTCCCAGCTCTCGCAGTTCATGGACCAGACGAACCCGCTGGCAGAGCTGACCAACAAGCGGCGGCTCTCGGCCTTAGGGCCCGGCGGCCTCACTCGCGAACGCGCGGGCTTCGAGGTCCGCGACGTGCACTACTCGCAATACGGCCGGATGTGTCCGATCGAGACGCCGGAAGGCCCGAACATCGGCCTGATCACGAGCCTCTCGACCTACGCCCGGATCAACGACCTGGGCTTCATCGAGACGCCGTATCGCGTGGTCAAGAGCGGCAAGGTGACTGACGAGATCCGCTGGTTGTCCGCCAGCGACGAGGAGGATTACACCGTCGCTCAGGCCAACGCGGTCCTCAATCCGGACGGCACCTTCGGGGAGCAGCTGGTGCTTTGCCGGAAGGGCGACGACTACCCGTTGCTACCCCCGGACCGGATCGATTTCATGGACGTGGCGCCCGAGCAGCTGGTCTCGATCGCCGCCGCCCTGATTCCGTTCCTCGAGCACGACGACGCCAACCGCGCTCTCATGGGCTCCAACATGCAGCGGCAGAGCGTACCGCTGCTCTTTCCCCAGGCGCCGCTGGTCGGGACCGGCCTGGAGGAGAAGGTGGCGCGGGACTCCGGCGCGGTGATCGTGGCGAGGCGGGCAGGCACCGTCACCCGGGTCACTGCCGACGAGATCATCGTGGACGCGGGCGCCAACGGTGCGACGGTGGGTGACACCCCCCTGGCGCGCCTGCACCAGCATGACCGCTACCGGGTCAAGAAGTTCTGGCGCACCAACCAGGACACCGCCATCAACCAGCGTCCCCTGGTTCAGCTGGGCCAGCAGGTCGCGGGCGGCGAGATCATCGCCGACGGCGCGGCCACCGAGGGTGGCGAGCTGGCGCTCGGCAGCAATGTGGTGGTGGCGTTCATGCCGTGGTACGGGCACAACTTCGAAGACGCCATCGTGCTCAGCGAGCGGCTGGTGAAGGACGACGTCTATTCGTCGATCCACATCCAGGAGCTCGAGCTGCACGTGCGCGACACCAAGCGGGGTCAGGAGGAGATCACCCGGGAAATCCCCAACGTCTCCGACGAGAGCGTGGTGGACCTCGACGAGCGCGGCATCGTTCGCATCGGCGCGCATGTGAAGCCGGGCGACATCCTGGTGGGCAAGATCACACCGAAGGGTGAGACCGAGCTGTCGCCCGAAGAGAAGCTGCTGACGGCCATCTTCGGTGAGAAGGCCAAGGACGTCAAAGACAGCTCGCTGAAGGTCCCGCCGGGCATGGCGGGGGTCGTCATCGACGTCAAGATCTTCAGCCGGATCGAGGATCAGGTCGTCGAGAAGGACCGCGGCGAGCGGATCGGCGAGGTGCGCCGGATCGAGAACGACGAGAAGGCCCGCATCAGCGCGGTCATGCTCGATGAGCTCACCAACCTGCTCAACGGTCAGGAAGTGGCGCTCATGCTCAAGTCGGGAACCGTCGAGGAGTATCTCCCCGCGGGCACCAAACTGAACCCGGTCGCCCTCCAGGACCTCGAGCTGGCCGACGTGGACCTAAAGACGCTCCGGGTGGCCAACAAGGCGGCCAACGAGCGGATCCGGGCGGCCATCGATATGGCGGCGCGCGAGCGAGCCAAGGTCGAGGAGAAGGCCGAGGATCAGATCGACAAAATCCTCCAGCCGGACGAGCTGCCTCCGGGCGTCATCCAGCTGGTGAAGGTGTATCTCGCCGAGAAGCGGAAGATCTCGGTGGGTGACAAGATGGCGGGCCGGCACGGGAACAAGGGTATCGTCGCCCGGATCGTTCCCGAGGAAGACATGCCGTTCCTGCCGGACGGGACGCCGGTGGACATCGTGCTCAATCCGCTCGGCGTGCCGAGCCGGATGAATGTGGGCCAGATCCTCGAGACCCACCTCGGGTGGGCGGCCCGGATTCTCGGGTTCGAGGCCAAGACCCCGGTGTTCCGCGGAGCCGACGAGGCCGAGATCGGGGCATTGCTCCGGCTGGCGGGATTCCGCTGGGCCGCCGACGGACTGCGGCTCCGCACCCGTCCCCCGGAGCCGTCGTCGCAGGCGATCACCCGGATGGTGCAGGACCTGAAGAAGGTGGCGCCGAACGGCGATCGCACCACGCTGCTCGAGGCGGGAATCGGGATGCTTGGCTCGCGGAGCGCGTCTCATGAGACCCGTGAGCTGTTCCAGGCCGTCCGCAGCTTTATGGTGGAGGCCGCGAAGGAGCTGGCGGAGCGCGAGCTCGGTGAGCGCCGCCAGGAAGTCGAGTTCCATCGGGCT
>DASYVW010000062.1:0-2650 GCA_035936675.1 Gemmatimonadales bacterium | reverse complement strand
GGTTGCCCTGGCGGAGCTCTTCGAGCGCCTGATCGTACTTCCTTTCCCGGAGCGCGATAGCGCCGGAAAGCTCGTGTGCCTGCAGGACCTCCCCGCGATTGTTCTTCGCCGTCGCCCCGATCAGAAAGGTCTTCGCGTGCTCCTTCGCGGCATCCACATCGCCGGCGCGCAGCGCAGCCCGGCCCAGGTTGTAGTGGTGATTGAGCTTCGCATCCTCCTTGACCTCCGGGGACAGGTCGGATTTCTCCTGCATCTCCAACGAGCTGACATAGAATTTGCGGGCATCATCGGACTTCCCTGCCTCCAGCGCTACGTCACCCATGGCAACCAGGTCCGCAGCCATCGCCGCGTCGTCGTCGATCTTCTCGGCGACAGCATATTCCTTCTTCAGCTCCGCCAGGGCCTGATCGAGCTTGCCTTCATCCGCGTAGATGACAGCCGCCCCGAACAACGCCGTCCGGCGTTCCCCGTCGTTCCTCGCCGCCTGATGCAGCTTCCAGAGCTCGGCCCGTCCCTCCTCGGGCTTGCCCTGATACATGAGATTACTGGCTATGCCGAAGCGGCTGTTCGCGAAGTGCGGGTCGGTCGCCAGCGCCTTTCGGTACATGGCGATCGATTCATCGAAGCGGCCCATCTTCATGAGTAGCTCGGCGTACGAGTCGTAGGGATTCGGGTCGTTCGGAATCAGCGCGATGTATTTCTTGAATGCTGTTTCCGCCTGGTCCAACTCACCGTTGGCGCGATGCGCGTACCCCAGCAGGTTGTAGGCTGGCGCATACTCGGGTGCGAGCTCTACCGACTTCTCATACTCTTTGATCGCCTTGGGGTAATCCTGCTGACCGAAGTAGGCACCGCCGAGGAGAAAGTGAGCCCGCTCGTCACGCGGGTACGCTGCGGTCAGCCGCTCGTAATAGTCGCGTTGCAACTTGGTGTCGGCATTGGCGCCGGCCTGCAGCCCGAGAATCATCAGCCGCTCGCCCTCGGAGGCCTTCTCGGCCAGGGCGACTGCCCGCTTCAAGTGCTCGAAGAAATCCTTGGCAGTGGGCGCGTTCAATGCGAGGCTGTACTGGGCGAGCGCCATTCCAGGATCCTTAGCCGCCGCCTGGGTGAGGAACTCCCGGGAATCATGCGCCCGGAGGTTCTCCCCGAGCGTGCGACCCTTCACGTACTGCCGCTTGGCCTCGGCCGAGGATGTGGTGACTGGGATCTTGCCGCTCGCTCCATCGCTTTGCGCGTACGCGGCGCTGTACCCGACGAGGATTCCCGCAAGCGCGAGACGGGCGGCTCTCGGACGCAATCCAGCCAATCGTTGCGACATGAAACCCTCCGGTAGGTGGGGAAGTGTTTTCGCTCCTGAGCGATCACATGCGGCAGGGGCGACGGCGAGGAAGGAACCGGGCGGGGGCTCCTATGAGGCTCTACTGAGGGCCTTGTAGAAAAGATTCAGATCGGAGCTGGAGTTGTGGGCGTGTTACAGCGACTTCAGGTACTCCACCAGATCGGCCTTCTGCTGGGGGGTGAGTTGGAAATTCTTGGCAGAGTCATAACGATTGACGACGTCAGGCAGGGTAGCCGCACTTCCATCGTGGAAGTATGGCGCGTGCTGCGACAGGGCTCGCAGGGGAGTGGTGCGGTACATCCTGGTTGCGCTTCGCTCGGCGTGAATCGGATCGGTCGGGATCTCGGATGGATCGTGCAGCCTGGTGTTCGCATCGGTAAGAGTCGGGCCGGCGTGACAGGTCGAGCACTGTCCCTGGCCCATGAAGAGTGCCTGCCCGCGCGCCGCGGCCGCGGCATCGAAGCTGCCCGCGGGAGGAGCGGGTGCTCCCAGGCTCAGCTGATACGCCTCGAGGTTCGCCAGCTTCGCCTCGATCTGATCCGGCGGATTCGAAACGCTGATTCCAAGGCGAGGCTCGGAGAACGAGCCATGCCCATGCATCTGGGTCACCGCTACGTACCGGTTCCAGTACGCCGGCCGGTCTCCGTCGCCGGTGTAGGTGACGCTGTGGACGCCAGATAATCCGTACGCCGGAGGGATGAGGGCGGGATCGTTGCGCCCGTCGAAGTTGTAGCGAGCATCGTACTTTCCCGGGCCCCACGAGTTGTATACCGCCTTCTGCGCGCCGGTCAGTGCGGGCGAAAGCGCGATGATGGCTCCGGCGTTCAGATCGAGGTTGGGCCAGCCGTCCAACCGCTGCCCGATTCCGGGAGCCACCGAGTTGTTCACCGTCGAATGGCAGAGGGCGCACGTGATGCCGACCCGGGTCAGCGTGTCCTTCCCGTTCACGGTCTCTACGGTGCCCTGGAGACCGATGACCGCATTCAATTTGAGCAACGCCACTGTGGTCGCCGGGGAGTTGAGGTCGGCCGTTTGAAGTATTCCAGGCGGCAGCACGTCGGCGTCCACCTTGAGACCAACCCCCAGCGCCGTCACCGGACTCACACTGCTCTCGATGACTTCGTGAATCCGAAGCGTATCGGTCCAGAAGGTCTCGTCGCCGTAGGTGTCGAAGCGGAAGGTCTGTTTGCCGCCAGCCAGCTCAACGGGTGAGGGCCCGGTAGGCCCTCCATCACCACAGGCCAGCAAGGTCACCAGGAGGACTCGGCAGGTGAGCGTTCGAGCGGCGGCCGTCCATCGCGGTGAGAAGGG
>DASYVW010000061.1:0-2864 GCA_035936675.1 Gemmatimonadales bacterium | reverse complement strand
AGAATTTCCTGGCAGCGAACGCATCGGTCCCGCCAGCGTCCAGAATTCCCCCGACAGGACACTGAACGGCCGCGCCAGCGTCCTGAATTCTCCGGCAGCGACCTGATCGGCCCCGCCGACGTCCCGAATTCCCGCGACAGGGGACCGATCGGCGGCGCCAACGTCCAGAATTTCCTGGCAGCGAACGCATCAGTCCCGCCAGCGTCCAGAATTCCCGCGACAGGGGACCGATCGGCGGCGCCAGCGTCCTGATTTGGCCAGCGGAACTCGTGTTCTCGGGGTCAACCCGAAGACTTGGACCAGCCTCCCCTGATTACCGACTCCCCACCGGGGTGGCCGTCCGACCCGGACGTTTCAGGATGGATTCCCCTGGAGACCACACCAGCTCTCCATCGATCCCCAGCGGTGGGGCGATGCCGAGCCAGCCGAGCATCGCCGGAAACAGGTCAACGGTACGAAGCGGCGCCGGGGGGATCGGACGGCTGGACCAGACCGGCGTCTGCATGTGGGCACGGATCAGGCTCCCATGGCCCGCCCGGTGCTCCGGCACCTCGAATCTCGCGCGGAAGTCGTAGCCCTCCCGTGCGATCACCAGGAGATCGCCCGAACGGCGGCTCCGGAACTGGTCTATCAAGTTGTGTGGAGCGTCGGGGAAGGGGCCGTCCCAGGTGGCCTCGAGCCACTCGCGGGAGGACGCGGTCCGGGTACGGCCCACCATCAGCGGGTCGCCCGACCCGGGCTCATACGTCACGAGGTCACCCTCGGTCCAGATCCGGGCCGCACCTTCCGAGCTCGCAACCCAGATGCCGCCCGCCTCCGATTCCGCCGCCACTAGTGCCACGGCTTTCTCCCTCAGTAACGCGGCCACCAGGTCACTCCGGCCCCCGAAGGTCTCCGGCCGACGCAGTCGCTCTACCGGCCAGCGCTCGGGCCTCGGCTCGCCGGGCCGAGCATAGACCATCGCCGATCCGTTCCCGGCCACCATGACCGCCGCGCGGGGACGGCGTTCCCAGATGACGGGATGCGATAGGGTCGGAATGCCTTGAGCGCGGAACCACTCGGCCAGATCGAGATGGGTATGCACCGGAGACGAGCCGTGATCACTCACCAGAAGGATCAGACTCTCCTCCAGTTCTCTCCGCTCACGGAGCCGCTCCCGCAGTTTCCCCACAGTGGCGTCCACCTTGGCGAGCGCACTATGCACTTGGGCCGAATCGGGGTCGGTCTGGTGGGTGTACCCGTCCACCGCTGGAAACTGGGCAAATACGAAGCGCCAGTGCTGGCCTGCGGCCCGGAGCAAGTGACGGGAGACCGCATCGTCCGAGGGCTGATGCCACTGGGCAAAGTGGGCCAGGGACCCCCACAGCTGCCGCTCCAGCCGGGAGGGGTCTCGCTCTCGCGTGAGCCCTCTGGCGACGGGAGTGAAGATCCCGATGCTCTCCGGCACCAGCTCGAAGATGGTCCGCACGCTGGTCGAGAGATCGCGGTCGAGCAGGGGCGCCTGATAGCCGCAGTAGCTCCGGACCTCCCCGCGGTCTCGCCACCAGCGGCCACCGTAGCGGGCCCGGTCCAGCCAGCGGATCGAGGGGATATCGCAACGTCCCGGGGCGCACCCGGTGAGGAACGGCAGGTACGCGACACTGGTGGTGGATGGGAACCCGGTGATGGCGTGGGTGCGCCCGCCCTGGAGCACCATGTCCGCCAGGTGCGGGAGGTGTCCGGCCTTCAGGCGGGCCTCGGCGACATCCGGCCGGAGCCCGTCGACCAGCAGAAGGAAGCAGCGCCTCACGCCTCTTCCGCCGCCGTCTCGGAGCGGCCACCTAACTCGGATGGGGTTCCCGGATCCACATTGCCGCGGTTCATCCTGCGGGCCCCACGCACCCCGAAGGCCAGGACCACCAGGCTTGCCACCACGATCCATGGTCCGGGGATTGGCAGGACCAGCCCGATTCCGGCGAGTACGGCGTAGCGGATGCCTCGTCCCAGCGTTACGGACAGCTGGTACTTCCAGAGAGGGTACCGGGCCAGTACCGCCAGGAAGCGCATCGGATAGTGGGGCACGATCGGGAGCACGCAGGTGGCGACGAGCGACCAGAACGGTGCCTTTCGATACCAGCGGAGGGTCCACTGGGTGAAGCGATGATTGCGGAAGCCGCGAGTACCGTCCCGGGCGAGCACCCTGGTCAGCACCTCGATGTTCCACATCTCGATGATCAGCGTGGCGGCCACGGCCACACTGACGATCAACGGCAGCGAGAAGCGGCTGCCGAGATACACCACGGCTCCGTCATAGGGAAGCGGTGCCAGGGAGTTGCCCAGAAAGGTGTAGGGCACGAGGTAGAGCAGCCGGGACCACTCCGGCCAGCGCCCGGCGGCGGCCAGGCAGGCGAGGCTTATGAGGATGATCGTCCCCGGCAGGATCCAAGGGGAACGCCGTGGCGGTGGCAGCGGCAGGCTGGTGGACGGCTGGTGAGTCAAAGAATCGAGTGCTGGAGTAGGTCGTGCGAGGGGACACGGTGCCCCCGGGTTCGTCCAAAGCTATGAGTGGCGGGGGCGGCTGGGAAGGCGAGTAAATCGGAGCAGCCGCTTCAGGGACCTAACACCCAGTAGACAGGATGGAGCTCCCACAGGGCCTTCGCCGATGAGTTGCAGCGGCCGTGGCTGCCATCGGCATTCGTCAGCTCGGCGCCTCGGTGTTGGCCGTCGAAGAATGCCGCTCCAATGAACCGTGCTCGGACGGGGGGCTCGACATCCCCATGGGCATCCCAGCTAGCCCGGCTCTGAAGGTCCACCCGGGCCTGAGCGTAATTTCCGTTGAGGTCAGGTGGGGGTATTTCAAGGACGATGCAGGAATCCACGGGGCT
>DASYVW010000060.1:0-1741 GCA_035936675.1 Gemmatimonadales bacterium | reverse complement strand
AGCGCCCGGTGCTCAGTAATGGGCACGCCGGGTGCGGAGGGCGGGCCAGGGAAACGGGCCGGTCGAAATACCGGTACCGCGCCTTGGCCCGACCCTACGCTTGCTCCGATGGGGCTGGTCGTGGGTTGACATGATCGGTGTGAGGGAGAACTCCAAGCAGCTGAATCTGTGAGGGGGAGAGTACCGATGCGGAGCAGCGGGGCGGACTACCTCGTAGTAGTGACGAAGCTCCTGTAACGGGAGTGGAGCGAAGGGGGTGGGTTGTCCTGGTTCGTTTGGTGGTCAACCGATGTGCTCGGGAGGAGCCAGGTGAGCGAATCGAAGTCGCGGGTCAAGCCGTTTGAGATTTCCAAGGCGATGGTGTGGGAGGCGTATCGCAGGGTCAAGGCCAACAAGGGTTCGGCCGGTGTGGACGGGGTGACGATCGAGCAGTACGAGCAGGATTTGAAGAATAATCTGTTCAAACTGTGGAATCGCCTGTCGTCGGGGAGTTACTTCCCGCCGCCGGTCAAAGCCGTGCCGATACCGAAGGCTGGGGGCAAAGGGGTCAGGATTCTCGGTGTGCCCACTGTTGATGATCGGATCGCGCAGACGACGGCAGCCATGGTTTTGGAGCGGGAGGTGGAACCGGTGTTCCATCCGGACTCCTATGGTTACCGTCCGAGACGTTCTGCTTTGGATGCGGTGGGTCGGTGCCGGGAGCGTTGTTGGAAGAGCGACTGGGTGGTTGATCTTGACATTCGGGCGTTTTTCGACAGCGTGGACCACACGCTCATGCTGAAGGCGGTCGCGCGGCACACTGATCAGAAGTGGATTCTGTTGTATGTGCAGCGGTGGCTCGTCGCGCCGTTGCGTCAGCAGGATGGCACTCTGGCCGCTCGGGATCGTGGAACCCCACAGGGTTCGTCGATCTCGCCGGTGTTGGCGAATCTGTATCTGCATTACGCGTTCGATATGTGGCTGGTCCGGGAGTTTCCGGCCGTGACGTTCGAGCGCTACTGCGATGATGCGGTGATTCACTGCGCGAGCCAGGAGCAAGCCCGCCAGGTGCGGGATGCGCTGGCGGCACGGTTGGCGACAGTCGGTCTGGAGTTGCATCCTGACAAGACGCGCATAGTTTACTGCAAGGACGCCGACCGGCGTGGCGATCATGAGGTCACGTCGTTCACGTTCCTGGGGTACACGTTTCGTCCGAGGCTGGCCAAGAACCGGTGGGGAAAGCATTTCGTCAACTTCCTGCCCGCGGTCAGCAAGGACGCGATCAAGGCGATGGGTCGGGACATCCGTTCCTGGCACATCGCCCGGCGCAGTGACAAGTCCCTGAGCGACCTAGCACGCATGTTCAACACCATTGTGCAGGGTTGGATCAACTACTACGGACGCTTCTACAAGTCCATGTTGTATCCCCTCCTACGGCGCATCAACGATCATCTGGTGCGCTGGGCCATGCGCAAATACAAACGGTTACGTCGACGCGAAAAGCGAGCGGGCGAGTTGATGGCGGAAGCCTCCCGGCGATCCCCACGACTGTTCGCGCACTGGCGCTTCGGCCTCAAACCTGGTGGCTGGACGATGGGAGCCGTGTAAGCCGAGAGGTTTAAGCACGGTTCTGCGAGCGCCGGGGGGCGAGATTCCCCCCGGCGACTCTCCGGGTGCTCGCGATATCGGGTACCAGAGCGGACGCCGAGGCCTTGCGTGAGGAGATAGCGGAGGTCCTCTCGGGGATGGGCTTGCGTCTATC
>DASYVW010000059.1:0-6031 GCA_035936675.1 Gemmatimonadales bacterium | reverse complement strand
CAGGGGCGGGAGCTTGATCGGAACGACCCGCAAACGGTAGAACAAGTCGCCCCGCAGCACACCCTCGTCGACCGCCTCCTGAGGCTCCCGGTTAGTGGCCGAGATGAAGCGCACGTCGACCACCGCATCCTGCGACTCGCTGCCGACCCGCCGCACCACACCGTCCTGGATCACCCGCAGCAGCTTGGCTTGCAGCGGCATGGTCATCTCGGTCAGCTCATCGAGGAACAGGGTCCCCCCGTTCGCCATCTCCAGCAGTCCGGGCTTGTCGCGGTCCGCACCGGTGAACGCGCCTTTCCGGTGACCGAACATCTCGGACTCCAGCAGCGGCTCAGGCAGTGCCGCGCAGTTGATGGGCACCAACGTCCGACTGGCCCGCCGGCTGTTCTGATGAATGAACTGGGCGATCACTTCCTTACCGGTTCCGCTCTCACCGCTGATGAACACGGACGCGTCGGTGGCTGCGACCTTCCGCGCCAGGTCCACGGCCTTCCGGAACAACGGGGAAATGCCAATCAGCGCGATCTTGTCGCTGTGCCCGGTCTGCTTCATGAGCTGCACCCGGAGATCCTGCGCCTCGCGTGACATCATCACCGCGTGCGAGGCCCGTCCGATGAGCACCTGCAGATGGGTGGCTGAGAACGGCTTTGGGAGGTAGTCCCAGGCGCCTGCGCGCAGAGCCTCGATGCTGCTGGTGACGCTCGGGTTTCCGGTCATGACCACGACAATCGTGTCCTTGTAGGCCTCCAGCGTGGCCTGAAGGATCTCGAGGCCGGAGATCTGGGACATGTACAGGTCGACCAGGATGATGTCGAACTTCCGGCGCCGGACCGTCTCGAGCGCCTCTTCGCCCCGGCCGATCAGCGTCACATTGTACCCGTCCATCTGGAGGACGCTGGCGCAGCTCTCCCGGAGCGTGCGTTCGTCGTCCACCACCAGCACCCGGATGCTGGCTTTGACTTCACTGGGAATGGACAGAGGATCGCGAGCACTGTTCTCGGACGCGGAAGGCGGCTTCCGCTCCGTCTGGACCAGGGGATTGGCCATCCGGGAACTCCAAGGGGGACCGCAGCGCGCGGTCGGTTTAACTCAGACCCGGCTCGGCTGAGCCGGGTAACTGCGCGACATCAAAACCGACATCCGGGCGGCCCAAGTGGTTCCCCGGAGACACAGTAGGAGTAACGTTGATACCACAGAGTGACGCAGAAGTCAAGCAGGTGAGGAATTGCAGCAACATACCAAGGGCCTAAGTCGGCCCCAATTCGTGGGTTCTGCCCCACACCTGTGGCGCGTCGGCTCAGGTGGGGTACGAAAGGGGTGCCTGGTCGAACGCACGTACCTGCTCCGAGTCGCCCTCGCGCTTCAGGTCGCGTAGCGCGGTCGTGGCCCTAAGGAGGAGCTCTACGGCGTCCACTGGAGACTCGGCGAAGTCGGGAACGGCGCAGTAGCCGGCCCGCACCTTGAGATACCGCTCCCCGCCGCGCACCGGAATGGGGGATGATTCGATCGTCCCGCCCAGGCGCTGAATCAGCCGTAAGGCACCCTCGCTGGACGTGGCTGGAGCGATCACGGCGAACTCCGATTGTCCCAGACGGCCGATCGCGTCGGAGGAGCGGCCGGTGCGCTTGAACAACTGGCCCACCTGCTGGGCAATGCGCTGAACTTCTTCATCGAGTGGCTCGTCCGGCCCGGCCGCTTCCGCCTCGGGCGAAAACACCACGCAGGCCAGCGCATCGCGCCGGCGGAAGGCGTCGGCACCGATTTCGTGCGCCCGGCGGGCCATCCCGCGCATGTTGTACAGCCCGGTACCAGGATCGAGCAGGCTCTCATCCCGCAGGCTATCCACTTCGAGTTTGGACTGGAGGAAGGTGGCCAGCTTGAGAAGAAGTGCCTCGCCGTCGAGCGGCTGGCCCAGGAACTCCCAGGCGCCCGCACGATACGCTTCGAGCCGCTGGGTGCGACCTGAAGGTCCGGACGTCGTAATGATGATGGGGGTTGTCGCGCTGAATCGGGGGTCGCTTCGCAGCAGGCGACAGACCTCGAACCCGTGCACGTCAGACATTTGGGCGTCGAGGATGATCAGATCGGGCTCGGCGGTCCGGGCCCGCTCCAAGGCCTGCTGACCGGTGTAGGCCCGGATGACCGAATAGCCGCTGGGTTCGAGGATGCTCTCCAGCGATCGGGCCGACCACTCCTGATCGTTGGCGATGAGGACCAGAGGGGCCTTGTCTCGATTTGCCATGCGTCTTTAGCCGATGGACGGGGAGCAGATGACGGGATTTCCCCGCTGAGTTGCAGGACTCGTGCGCTTTCGCTCGAAACCGGTAACAACCTACGACACATTAGTTTGGGGTTCGCCAGCCCAGCGCCGGGGTGGTCTGATCGCTGGAACTGCGCCACAGTTTGGATGCTGGAATGCCACGCTACTTGACACCGTGCAGGTTGTGGCAATCCAGCAGTGGTCGCTGTGGTTCCGCAGCAACGCCTCTCCCGGGCTGAGCTTTGACTCACATCCTGGCGCTGGACCATAACTGAATACTATATAGGGGCTTGTATGGCGGGAGGTGGACCGGCAGGCGGTCCCTCCCACCGGTCGAATTTGCGGCTCCATCCTTGAAGGAGAGCGTTACCAGATCCCCGAGGTTCCCCCGAACTCTACCGGAAGCACTCTGACGGATGGCTATAGAACCGTTGCCCGAAACGACTCCGCCAGGTGAAGAGATCAGCCCTGATCAGCCGGCTACCGGCGTGAGCGATCCCGCTCTGTCGAATGGGGGGAAGCGTCCGGTCGAGCTCTCCAAATTCAGCCAATGGTTGGCCAGCTTCGGCCTGGGTGCGGCCCCGGACCCCCTCCTGACGGAGGCCTGCCCCCCTGTTAAGCGCCGCTCGCGTACCTGAACTCATCGGGGACTTGCATCCCCGATCGGGGGAGCAGGTTCGTTCAAGCTCTAGGCCCAGTAGACTGCAACTTGCAGCCAGGGTCAGAAACTTAGCTTTCGTCGGCGTGAGTGAGTCGGATCACAGGGAACTTTTTCAGGGTGTATTAAGGTGCTCCATCTGCCGCGAGTGGTCCCCCAGGTGCGGCCGCCGGGAGAGGGCTTTCTTCTTGTAGGAACGCTGCCATTTTGCAGGAATGTTGCCGTCCATCCAAAGGTCTTTGAGTCCGATTATGGGAATTGGCATGTCCGGGATACGTAGCAGCAATCCATCGCTTCCCGCCGTCACCGGCGCCTTCGACTCGCCACTCGTGCATCCGCGTCATAGGGATTGGGGCAGCGCGGCCAACAGGAGTGGGACCCAGAGCGCGGGGGAGTGGCCGCGGCGGGCAGTGAACCTGTTTCTTGCGCTGATCGCCGTCATCATCACGCTGCCGGTCATGTTTCTCATTGCGCTTCTGGTACGTCTCACCTCCCGGGGCTCGGTGCTGTACACCCAGGAGCGGATCGGTCTGGACCGGCGTGAGCCTGTGGTCGGCGGCCAGAATCACCGGCGCGAGCGCGATCTCGGCGGGCGGCCATTCACGATTTATAAGTTCCGCACCATGCGGGTGGACGCCGAGAACGGCAGCGGGGCCGTGTGGGCCCAGCAGCGCGATCCGCGGGTGACCTCGATCGGCCGGCTGCTGCGCCAGTACCGGCTGGATGAGCTGCCCCAGCTCTTCAACGTCCTCAAGGGCGAGATGAACATCGTGGGGCCCCGCCCCGAGCGGCCCATCATCTTTGCCGAACTGCGGGAGCACATTGCCGAGTATCCCTTGCGCCAGCGGGCCAAGCCGGGGATCACCGGGCTGGCCCAGATCAATCACCACTACGACCGCTCCCTCGAGGACGTGCGCACCAAGGTGCACTACGATCTCGAGTACATCCGCCGCCAGTGCGTGGCCGAAGACTTCCGCATCATGCTGAAGACCGTACCGGTCGTCCTCCTCCGCCGCGGCGGCTGGTAACGCCGGCAGGATCCCCGGCTCGGAACCCGCTGTTCCAAGCCTGAGGGTCGTGGCGCTCGAGCCACAACGCTGCCGCGGAACAGCCTGCTCATCTCCGATAGGTCTCGCCCAGTGGTTACCAATCAACAACTTAGTGGGCCTACCGCACGCGTCCTGGGCGGAATGGCGATTGCTGGTACCTACCAGGGAGTGGCGGTTACGCTGTCGGCTCGAACATGGTGAGATCAACGAACGTGGCTTCCGTCCCAGCTACACCCGGCGCTATCGGCCCCGTTCTATCGGTCGTCGCTCCGCTGTACAACGAATCCCAGAACGTACGGCCCCTGGTCGAATGGATTCTCCAGGCGCTGGAGTCGTATCCTCACGCCTTTGAGATCATCCTGGTCGATGATGGAAGCCGGGACGACACCTGGGAGCAGGTGCGCGCCGCGGCCGCAGACCCCCGGGTCCATGGCCTGAATCTCGGTCGCAACGTCGGACAAACCGCCGCGATGATGGCCGGGTTCGATCACGCCCGCGGCCAGGTGATCGTCTCGCTCGATGGCGACCTTCAGAACGACCCGCGGGACATCCCCGCGCTCGTCTCCAAGCTCGAGGAGGGATACGACCTGGTCTGCGGCTGGCGCCGCCAGCGGCAGGACAAGCTCCTTCTCCGCAAGGTGCCTTCCTGGGTGGCCAACCGGCTCATCCGGAGGCTTACCGGAGTGCCCATCACCGACAATGGCTGCTCCCTCAAGGCCTACCGTCGCGAGCTGCTCGACCGCATCCCGCTCTACGCCGAACAGCACCGATTCATCCCTGCCCTCTCGGCCAGCGTGGGAGCCCGGATCGCAGAGATGCCGGTGCGTCATCATGCCCGCCGGTTCGGCGAGAGCAAGTACGGCCTCTCCCGAACCCTCAAGGTTCTGGTGGACCTGCTGACGCTCAAGATGATTACTACCTTTCGGTCGCGGCCGCTGGTCGGCTTTGCGGTCGCCGCCATTCCGGCGTTTGGCGCTGCCCTGGTCTTTGGAGCCCTATGGCTGGTCAGCCTGACCAATTTCGGGCCGGAGAAGGCATCGGCCCTGGTCTTTCCTGGAGCAGGCCTCCTCAGTGTCGGGGCCGCGTTCTATCTCTTCATGCTGGGCCTCGTCGCCGAAGTGGCGCTCAGCAGCGAACGGGAGCACATGAACGACACCCCCACTGCTTCCGAGGTTCGCTGACATGGCCGCCCAAGGGAACCCTGATGGAACCGAGCACCAAGCCCGGGAACACGTCAGTTCCGACTGATTCGGGAATCGTGTCCGTCGTCGTCCCAGTGGTCGAGCGGACCGACGACCTCATGGGGGTCTACCGGGCATTCGCCCGGGAGCTGGAAAGTCGCTCCGAGGAGTTCGAATTCCTCTTTGTTTTCGACGGGCGCTTTGCTCCCCCAGCGGAGCTGGTCGCCCTGAGTCGGGAGAAGAAGGGCGTGAGAATTCTCCGGTTCGCCCGAGAATTCGGGGAGACGGCGGCGCTCCGCATCGGGATCGAGAAGAGCCGGGGAGACTTGGTCCTCACCTTGCCGGCGTATTTTCAGGTGCAGCCGGAGGGGGTCGGACAGCTCCTTGACGCAATCGCCGCCGGGGCCGACATGGCTGTGGCCCACCGGTCGCCGCGGCTGGATAATTGGCTCAATCGCATGCAGTCCCGGGCCTTTCACCGCATCGTCGGGGGCGTGACCGATCAGCAGTTCCACGATATGGCCTGCGGTGTTCGCGCCATGCGGCGCACCGTGGCCGAGGCGCTTCCGCTTTATGGCGACCTGCACCGGTTCATTCCGGCGCTCGCCCTTCGCGAGGGATACCGGGTCGATGAAGTCCCGTTGGCCCAGCATCCGAGCGACGCACGAATCCGGGTGTATCGCCCCAGCGTGTACTTCCGCCGACTCATTGATATCGCGGCCTTCTTCTTCCTGGCAAAATTCACCGAGCGGCCGTTGCGTTTCTTCGGGTTGGTGGGCTCAGTGTTCCTGATCTCCGGCGCGGCGCTCAGTCTGGTGCTGCTGGTCCAGCGCTTCGAGGGCCAGGGAATTGCCAACCGGCCGGCCCTCCTTCTCGCCGTCCT
>DASYVW010000058.1:0-4548 GCA_035936675.1 Gemmatimonadales bacterium | reverse complement strand
CTCCAACTGATCCTCGTCGAAGGAATCGCGCGAATCGCGCGGTAGCCATATGGAATACCGCTGGTACGCGATCCAAACGACCGCAGGGCACGAGAACAAGGTGCGCGGACTGCTCCAGAGGCGGATCGAGGAAGATCCCCGACCCGCGGACACGAAGCTGATCCGCCAGGCACTCGTGCCGGTGCAGGAAGTGATCGAGATCAAGAACGGGAAGAAGGTCACGGCCGAGCGGAAGCTCTACCCCGGCTACGTCCTGGTCGAGATGGCCATGAGCCAGGAGGCCATGCACGTGGTCAACGGTATTCAGGGCGTGATCAAGTTCGTGGGCACCGGTAAGATGCCCCAGCCGCTCCGGCAGGATGAGGTGAATCGTCTGCTCGGAATCGCCGAGGCCGTGGCCGAGGCCGAGCCGAAGGAGGAGATACCGTTCCTCATCGGCCAGGTAGTCGAGATCACCGAGGGTCCGTTCTCCGATTTCAGCGGGACGGTCGAAGAGGTCCTGGCCGACAAGGGCAAGGTGAGGGTGTCGGTCAGCCTGTTCGGCCGGCCGACGGCGGTGGAGTTGGATTATTTGCAGTTGCGAGGGCATTAGGGTCTCTCGACCCTAGACCTTCCCGCAACCGCGCGGGTTATCGCGGGAGTCGCCCCTAAAGGGCCGACGCTACAGGAGAAGAGATGGCAAAGAAGATCAACGCGATGGTCAAGCTGCAGTGCCCGGCAGGAGCGGCTACACCCGCGCCGCCGGTTGGGACCGCCCTGGGTCCCCATGGCGTGAACATCATGGAATTCGTGAAGCAGTTCAATGCGCGGACCCAGAGCCAGAGCGGGATGGTCATTCCGGTCGTCGTCACCATCTTCGCGGACCGGACGTTCACCTTCATTACCAAGACCCCGCCCGCCCCAAACCTGCTTCTGAAGGAGGCCGGGGTCGAGAAGGGGAGTGGGCAGCCCAACCGCATCAAGGTGGGGCGGGTTACCCGCGCGCAGGTCAAGAAGATCGCCGAGATCAAGATGGCCGATCTCAACGCGGCCGATCTCGACAGCGCCATGCGGATGATCGCCGGGACCGCCCGGTCCATGGGGCTGGAGGTGGTGGACTGATGGCCACCCGGGGAAAGAAGTTCCGGGGCGCGGTAGCCAAGGTCGATCGGACGCGGGCCTATCCGATCCCGGAGGCGGTCGCGCTGGTAAAGGACTCGTCCTTTGCCAAGTTCGACGAGACGGTGGACGTGGCGGTGAACCTCGGGGTGGACCCGAGGCACGCGGACCAGGTAGTCCGGGGAACGGTCGTCCTCCCCCATGGAACCGGGAAGTCGGTTCGGGTGTTAGTGATAACCCAGGGTGATCGGGTACGTGAGGCGGAAGCAGCCGGAGCCGACTTCGTGGGTATCGAATATATCCAGAAGATCAAGGACGGCTGGCTGGAATGCGACGTCATTGTCGCCACCCCGGACGTCATGGGTCAGCTCGGGGCCTTGGGGCGGGTTCTCGGCCCGCGCGGCATGATGCCGAACCCGAAGGCCGGAACTGTCACCATGGACGTCACCAAGGCGGTCCGGGAGATCAAGGCCGGCAAGATCGAGTTCCGGGTGGACAAGACGGGGAACGTGCACGCGCCGGTCGGCAAAGTGTCGTTCTCGAGCGCGCAGCTGGCGGACAACGTTCAGGCCTTTATGGATACGATCCACCGGGTCAAGCCTGCCGCTGCCAAGGGCACCTACATTCGCTCGGCCACCGTGTCCAGCACCATGGGGCCGGGCGTGCGCCTCGAGACGGCGGGGTATAAATGAACAAGACGGAACGACAGGAAACGGTTGAGAGCCTCACGGAGCAGTTTCGCGGCTCTCCCAACCTCTACGTCACCGACTTCAGTGGCCTCAACGTGCTGCGGCTGACCGAGTTCCGCCGCCGGCTCCGGGCCGCCGGCGTGTCCTACGTGGTGGTCAAGAACACCCTGGCCCAGCGGGCGCTCGCCGCCAACTCGGTGACGGCACTGGACGATCACCTCGCTGGCCCGACCGGGCTGGTGCTGGCCGGCAAGGACCCGGTCGCGGCGGCCAAGGTGCTCACGGACTTCATCCGCGAGTTCGAGAAGCCAGCGATCAAGATCGGCCTGGTTGACGGCCGGGCGGTCACGGGGGATCAAGTCAAGCGTCTGGCGAGCCTGCCACCGCGAGAGGTGTTGTTGTCGCAGCTGGCCGGTGCCATGCAGGCGCCGGTGGCCCAGCTGGGCGGGCTCTTGAATGGAATTCTGTATCAGATGGTCGGCGCCCTCGAGGCGCTTCGCGCGCAGCGTTCAGAACAATCACCGGATTGAGAGAGAGAACATCGATGCCCACCACCACGCTGAGTAACGAAGAGATCCTCGAGGCAATCGGCAACAAGACCGTTGTCGAGCTGTCGGACCTGATCGAGGCGTTCAAGAGCAAGTTCAACGTCACGATCGCGGCTGCCGCAGCGGCTCCGGCTGCCGGGGGCGGCGGCGGTGGCGCGGCTGCGGCGGCGCCGGCCGAAGAGAAGACCGAGTGGACCGTCGTCCTCAAGGAAGGCGGCGCCAAGAAGATCCAGGTCATCAAGGCAGTTCGGGAGATCACCAGCCTGGGTCTCAAGGAAGCCAAGGATGCAGTGGACAACGTTCCGAGCAACATCAAGGAAGGCGTGTCCAAGGCGGAGGCCGAGGAATTCAAGAAGAAGCTGGAAGATCAGGGCGCCGTCGTCGAACTGAAGTAGGCGTAGCCTATCCTGAGCGGCGGCCGGCCTCAGGCCGGCGCAGCGAAGGATCCCTAGGCAACCCTATTTCAGTGAGACGAATGCACGCTCAAAGTTCGGTACGTTCCTGACATCCCCTAGCCCCGTAGCCACCCCGCTCCGGCGGGGCCCGCGCGTTGGGGCCATTTGTGTTGCGTGAGAGTGAGTGACTGATGCCTCAGACCCGATCGGTAATCACGTTCAGTAAGCGAGAGGGCGGCATGCCGATGCCGCACCTGCTCGACATCCAGACTGCCGCGTTCCAGACGTTGCTTGTCCCCGACGACGTTCATGGCGCCCGCCAGGACGTGTCGCTCGAGCGCGTCTTCCGGGACCTGTTCCCGATCACCGACGTAAACGAGAAGTACAAACTGGAGTTCCTGGGATACGCGCTGGGCGAGGCCAAGTATTCGGTGGAGGAGTGCGTGGAGCGGGACATGACCTACGCCGCTCCGCTCAAGGCCAAGCTGCGGCTCGACGTGTACGAGGAAGTCGAGGGGCAGAAGCGGCTCAAGAACGCGATCGAGAAGGAGGTCTACCTGGGCGAGCTGCCCATCATGACCCCGCTCGGCACGTTCGTGATCAACGGCGCGGAGCGCGTCGTGGTCAGCCAGCTCCATCGGTCGCCCGGTGTGGTGTTCGAGGAAGACACCCACCCGAACGGCCAGCGGCTCTTCTCGGCACGGATTATCCCGTTCCGCGGCTCCTGGGTGGAGTTCACGATAGACATCCACGACGTGATCTACGTCCATATCGACAAGAAGAAGAAATTCCCGGCGACCGCGCTGCTCCGTGCCTTCGGCCACGGCGGCAATGCGGACATCCTGAAGCTGTTCTTCGCGACTAAAGAGCTGAACATCACAGGCAAGCTCGAGGGCCGGCAAGAGAAGCGTGAGGTCCTGGGTTCGCTGCTCGCGGCGGATATCGCCAATCCCGAGGATCGGAGCGGGGAGCCACTCGGGGTGGTGGGGGACGAGCTCACCCAGGAGCGGCTCAACGAGATGCGGCACAAGGGCATCAAGAGCGTCACTGTGTTCGCCGGCTACACCACGCTCGACGTGCGAGAAGAGGAACAGCCGACCTCGACCCGCGACCGGCAGAATCACGTGCTGGCGTTCGACGCGGCCGATCCCGAGACGGGCGAAGTGGTTGCCGAGGGCGGGGCCGAGTTGACCGATGTCCTCAGGAAGAAGCTGATCAAGTCGGGTCTCCATAAGGTGGAGGTCCTGCTTCCGGCCGGCCGTTCCGAGTCGCCGCTGATCAAGAATACGTTGGCCAAGGACCCGACTCACAGCGAGGCCGAGGCCCTGGAGCAGATCTACGCCCTGCTGCGGCCGGGCGACGCGCCCAATCTGGAGACGGCGCGCCAGCAGCTCCAGAAGCTCTTCTTCAACCCGAAGCGCTACGACCTGGGGCGGGTGGGCCGCTACAAGATCAACCAGCGGCTCAAGCTCAAGACCGACCCGAACCACACGGTTCTGACCGAGGACGATTTCGTGGCGATCATCAGTTACCTGATCGATCTCCACGACGGCCGCGGCTTCACCGATGACATCGACCACCTCGGCAACCGCCGGATCCGGTCGGTGGGCGAGCTGATCGCCAATCAGTTCTCGGTCGGCCTGTCCCGGATGGCTCGGTTGGTCAAGGAGCGGATGAGCATCAACTCCGATCCGAGAAGATCTCGCTCGACGACCTGGTCAACGCGCGCACCGTGAGTGCTGTGATCCAGGCGTTCTTCGGCTCGTCCCAGCTCTCGCAGTTCATGGACCAGACGAACCCGCTGGCAGAGCTGACCAA
>DASYVW010000057.1:0-4573 GCA_035936675.1 Gemmatimonadales bacterium | reverse complement strand
TTTGGGCACCGTCGTGTCGGTTACGGCCGTATCGGAGACAGTCACAGCAGCGGTGTCGCGCAGAGTCCCGCTCACCGTAGTGGCGACCACGTTATATGTACCCGGCGTACTCGATGCAGTGAACTTTCCGGTCGAATCAATGGTACCGCCGCTGGCGCTCCAGTTGACCTTGATGCTGGTGCTAGTGCCATCGCTCAGCTTGGCCAGAGCCGCGAAGGTAGTGGTGTCCAGCGCTTCGAGCTTCGCCGTGTCCGGGATTACCCTGAAGGACACCATGTGCTTGAGATGGCCTTTTTGATGGCCTCGTAAGGCCTCGACTATAGAGTACGCGCCGTTGTTGGAGTTCGGGCTTAGCGGGTCATCGCCTGAAGTGCAGGCCACTGAAAGCGCGGCGCCCAAGGCGAAGGCGCAGGCTCGGAGGCGAGCCAGGCGGCTGGCCAGCTTGTAGGTATAGGTCATGTGCCAGCTCCTCACGAGCGGACTACCGCTCTGAAGATGAAACAGTGGGCCGCCAGCGAAAGGCGACCTTGGGAAGGTCCCTACGCTGGCGGCTCGGCTGGCATGATGCACATGAATGCATCGAAGCCCCGTGGCTCTGCGTCGCCGCCTTTCGGCAGGCTTTGCTCTGAGCAGCGCTTTGCGATGTTGTGGCTCGGGGAAGCAGGATTTGCGAGTGCAAGAACCACTCCACTCACCCGATACGACAATTGCGTTTCGGCCAAGGGCTTGGCAGCAAACGCGGTGACTGTAACTGCCGCAACGGCAGTGCAATTTTTGTAGAATCTGAGCATGCTCCCAAATGGCGAGTGCCAAGGCAAATGTCCCGGGCCGGCAGCCTCGAGGTGGCGTGATCTCGATCCCGCCTCGCAGGTGTGCCTCCGGCACAGCTCGGTTCCTCCCCCACAGAAAAGGGGGTGCAACTAGTCCTCGAATGGACGTGGTCCACCCGAGAGAAGCCTTGCTTCGGACTAAGCGATTGTTTGGTTCTTAGGGAATGCTGGAACTCGGGGGACGCTCGTCCAGGTCGCGATGGAACGGCCTCGGGAACTGCGGGCCGTCTCGTTTTCATGAAAGCTCGCGACTCCCTACGATGACCAGTTGGCTCATGCCTGTCAAGCCCGGAAATGTCCTTAGAGGACATTACCCGAGCCCACTGTCGAGCCCGCATCCCATCTCGTCTGCTTACTCGTTCGCGCCAGCGGTTGAATCGCATCCGGGACGCGGTTAATTTCGACACTAAGTGAAAAATTTCACTAAAGCGAGCTATTGACCCGCATGCTTCAGCCCTATGTCCCGCTCCTGATCCTGATCGTGTTCGTGGTCGCCAACGCGATCCTCATGCTGGGCGTCTCGCATATCCTCTCCTCCTACCGGCGTACCCCGACCAAAATCGCGCCATACGAGTCGGGCATGCCGGTCCTCGGCGACGCGCGGGAACGCTTCTCGGTCAAGTTCTACCTCGTCGCGATGCTCTTCATCATCTTCGACATCGAGACTGTGTTCATGATCCCCTGGGCCGTGGCGTTCCGCCAGCTGGGCTCGATGGCCGGCCTCCTCATCGTCGAGATGTTCGTCTTCATGCTCATCCTGGCGGTGGGGTATGTGTATCTCTGGAAGCGTGGAGCGCTGCAATGGGATTGAGCAATCCGGCAACCGGTCACGACGACACCACGACCGTCTCCGCGGTCTCACCGAACTGGATCACCAGCCGGCTCGATTTCCTGACCAACTGGGCCCGCTCGAACTCGCTCTGGCCCATGCCGTTCGGCACGGCCTGCTGCGCCATCGAGTACATGGCCACCGCGGCCAGTCGCTTCGATATCGCACGCTTCGGCATGGAGCGGCAGAGCTTCTCTCCCCGCCAAGCCGATGTGCTGATCTGCGCCGGCCGGCTGCCGTTCAAGCTCGCCCCGGTCATCCGGCGGGTCTGGGACCAGATGCCTCAGCCGAAGTGGTCGATCTCGATGGGGGCCTGTGCCTCAACCGGAGGCATTTTCGACAACTACTCGATGGTGCAGGGCATCGACACGATCATTCCGGTAGACGTCTACGTGCCCGGTTGCCCGCCACGGCCGGAGGGGCTGATGTACGGGATCCTCCTGCTCCAGAAGAAGATCAAGGGGGAGACCATCACCGACGACTCGCTCCGGGTGGAGAAGCTCGTCGGTCCGTCGGGACTCTTCCTCCCAGCGGAGCGGGTCGACGAGCTCAGCGAGCCTTTCGGCAACTCCATTTCCCAAACGAGATCCGCATGACGCAAGTACATGCGGATCTCGTCCCGAGCGCAGCGAGGGACCTCCCATCGTGCGTCCCGCGGGATGAGGAATCCGGGCAGTGAACTCGCTCTCGCCCTCAGTCCCCGCCCTCCGCTCCGAGTTCGGCCCATCTGTCGAGCGCCATCTGGTCTCCTCCGGCCAGACCGTCGTTTACGTGGGCCGGGACCGCTCGCACGATGTCCTCGCATGGCTGAAGGACACGCCGGGCCAGGAATTCAACTACCTCACCGACATCACCGCGGTGGATTATCGGGATCCCGAGCGTCCCCTCGAGGTGGTCTACCAGCTCCGGTCGCTCGGCCGCAAGGCCGATCTCCGGGTGAAGGTGGCGCTGGACAAGCGCGGGGCGCTCGAGGTCCGGTCGGTGTACGACCTGTGGCGCGGCGCGGACTGGCTGGAACGCGAGGCGTACGACATGTTCGGCGTGACTTTCACCGGTCACCCCGATCTGCGGCGAATTCTGATGTGGGAGACCTACGCGGAGGGGTACCCGCTGCGGAAGGACTTTCCGCTCCGCGGTCACTTCAGCCGGGCGGAGCAGACCCGGCAGGCGCTGGCAGCCAATCCCGAGGCCAACTATTCCCTGGAAGAGCTGTCGATTGCCGATGCCTATGGTGAGCTGCCCAAGGACATGCAGGAGCGATTGGCGAAGGGCGAGCGGGGGTTCCTGAAATGACCCTGCGCACGGTCGAGATGGCTCTTGCCACCCCCGGAGTGGACGCCGCCGGAAACCCCATCCGCGTTCCGCTCGGCGTGGCCCAGGAGAACGGCACCTACCGCGAGGACCTCGGCGCCGAGCACATGCTGGTGAACATCGGCCCCCAGCATCCGGCTACGCATGGTGTGCTCCGGCTGGTGCTCGAGCTCGAGGGCGAGACGGTCAAGCGCTGCATCCCGCATATCGGCTATCTGCACTCCGGGTTCGAGAAGCAGGGCGAGTACCGGCAGTACAACCAGATCATCCCGCTCACCGATCGCACCGACTACCTGTCCCCCATGGCGAACAACGTCGGCTTCGCGCTCGCGGTCGAGAAGCTGATGGGCATCGAAATCACCGAGCGCTGCAAGGTGCTTCGGGTCATCGCCTGCGAGATGAGCCGCATCATCTCGCACCTGGTCTGGCTGGGAACGACGGGAATCGACCTGGGTGCGTTCACGCCATTTCTCTGGTCGTTCCAGGAGCGGGAGCGCATCTACAACCTCCAGGAATCGTGGACCGGTGCCCGGCTCACCACCAGCCTGACCCGGGTCGGCGGGATGATGGCGGACATCCCGGATGGCTGGGAGGCCGATCTCCGGGAGTTCACCAACACCTTCCCCACGACGCTCGCGGAAGTGGACACCATGTTCACCCGCAACGCCATCTGGATCGGGCGGACCCAGGGCGTCGGCGCACTCACGGCCGACGAGGCCATCAACCTCTCGCTGTCCGGGCCGATGCTCCGGGCCAGCGGCGTGGACTACGACGTGCGAAAGGATCGGCCGTACCTGGACTACGAGAGCTATGACTTCGACGTCCCGGTGGGCGAATACGGCGACATCTACGATCGCTACCGGGTGCGCATGGAGGAGATGACCCAGTCGAATCGGATTCTGGAGCAGGCGCTCGTCCGGCTGGGCCGTCTCAAGGGCGCCCCCATCAACGTCTCCGACCCGCGGGTCGTGCTTCCTCCCAAGTCCCGGGCCATGAGCGATATGGAAGCCATGATCTTTCATTTCAAGCAGGTGATGGAAGGAGTGAAGCCGCCGGCCGGTGAGGTATACATGGGGGTGGAGAACCCCAAGGGTGAGTTGGGCTATTACCTGGTCTCCGACGGCACCAGCAAGCCGGTCCGCTGGCGGATCCGACCGCCTTCGTTCATCAACCTCGCCAGCCTGCCCACGATGTGCGAGGGAGCGCTTCTGTCCGACGTCATCGCCATCAACGCCAGCGTGGATATCGTTATGGGAGAAGTGGATAGATGAGCGGGGTTAATGTAGGCCCGCACAGCCGTGCGGGCGCACATGGGACCGAGACCGGGCCGCACGTGCCCGTCTTCGTCGGGCCGGCCAGTGCCGCGCTGGAGGAGCTCTTTACCCGCTACCCGACCAAGCAGGCATGCCTGCTGCCGGTGCTCTGGATGGTGCAGGAGGCTCGCGGCTGGATCTCCGAGCCCGCCATCGGCGAAGTCGGAGAGGTGCTGGGGCTCACGCCGGCGTATGTCAAGGGCGTGGTCACCTTCTATACGATGTACCACACCCATCCTGTCGGGCGGCACTTCATCCAGGTCTGCACCACCTCGCCCTGCAACATCTGC
>DASYVW010000056.1:0-4354 GCA_035936675.1 Gemmatimonadales bacterium | reverse complement strand
TGACCCCACTAACTCAAACCGCCGGCACATTGTATGGTAGATAGCGCAGCCCAGATTGTGATTACACTCCGGCTCACCCCCGCACACGCGCTGTGGAGGACCGATGACCGATCCAGCCTTTGCCGGCCAGCTTAGCGCCCTCACCGCGGCACTGGAGTCCTTCGAAAAGCGCATCATCAGTGAAGAGGTGCCGAAGGAAGCGATCGCCGGTCTCAAGAGTGCCGTCGATGACCTGCGTCTCCGGCTCTGGGGTGTGCTCAGCACCGGGAGCGCCGATGATTATCGGTCATTCCAGGAGCGCTTCCGCCTTCGCCGGGCGGCGGAGATTTGCGAGGGCATCGAGAGCGAGCTCTCCACCGGTCTGATCAGTCCCCGGCACGAGGAGCTTCGCCGGCTGGGCGAGGCCGCTAGAGCGCTGGGCGGGCGAATTCAGGAAATGGCGGGGGGGTCGAAGCGCTAGCCGGCGCATGGCCCACGTCGTGTTTCTGCGCGGGGTGAACGTCGGCAGCGCCCGGCGCTTTCAGCCCAGCGCCCTTGCCCGGGAGCTCGCGCATCTCGGCGTGGCGAACCTCGGCGCCGCAGGGACATTTGTCATCCGCAAGCATCTCAGCGAAGCAGCGCTGCGATCCGAATTCACCGGCCGCTTGCCCTTCACCACCGACCTGATGATCTGCCGGAGCGGGGAGCTGGAGAAGCTCGCAGCCGCCGATCCGTTTCCCACGACAGGACTTCCTCCAGACTTCCGTCGCTTCGTCAGCGTCCTGGCCAAGAAGCCGCGTCGGCTGCCGCCGCTCCCCTTCAGTTACCCAGTGGGAAAAGACTGGCAGGTTCAGGTAGCAGGAGTGTCCGGAAAGCTCGCCTGGGGGTTGTGGCGGCGAGTGGGCCGCTCATTCGTCGACCCGAATAGTATCATCGAGAAGTACCTCGGGGTCCGGGCCACGACCCGCAACTGGAACACCGTGGTCCGGCTGTGCGACGTGCTGCGGAGTTCGTGACCGGGATGTGACAGAGACTGGCTAAGGTGAGGGCCGCAAAATCCGGCTCGGCCACCCTTATCTGTGGAGTCATTCATGGTCCCGTTTTCCCCTCGTGCATACGCCCGGTTGTTCGCGATTGCAGCCGCCGGTTCCCTTGCCGCCGGCTGCACCGGCCTCGCCGCCGGGCCGGAGGCGAGCGCTCAGACTCCCGTGCCCGTATCCCGGGACTCGGCATGGGTGCGCGCGCGCCGGGCCTTAACATCGGAAGCATTCACCGTGGACGTCGTGGATTCGACCGGAGGCCGCTTGATCGGAACCCGCTACGCCAGCGCCAACGCAAAACAGGGAACGCAACCAGCCTGCCGCATGACCCTGGCGCTCGGAATCCGGGGCGACGCCCAGCAGTCCGAGCTCAGTAGCACCAGCCGGTGGGTTGCGTCGGAGAAAATGGCGGACAAGGCACCCGAGGTCTGCGAGCGGGAGCGGACCCAGGTCCTCGACCGGATCGCCAGCACCATCGCGCCGCCGCCGGCCCAGTAGGCGCACTACCGCCGGAGAACGAGATGCTCGCGGGAGGAGAGGCCGCGATCCTCCCTGAACCCGAGAGCCGTCAAAGCGCCGCGAACCCGTCGGGCTTTGGCTTCGCCGACGACCCGCTCGTGCAGCTCCAACATGATCTTGGTGACACCGGGGAGCTGCGCCCGGTCGAACAGCTCGTCCTCGGCACCCTCGACGTCGACGATGAGCAGGGTCGGCCGGAACTTCTCGACCACGTAGCTCAGCGCCTTGCCGGGCACCTCGATCGGGATGGCTTCGGCGCTGCGCTTGACGATGGACGAGGAAAAAACATGCTTGGTGCGATAGAGGGTGACCCGTCCCGCGGTCGCCCGGATGGCGCACATCTCCAGGGTGGGCTCGACGCCATTGAGGGCATAGGTCTCCCGAATGCGGGGCTCGAGATCAGGGTTGGCCTCGAAGGCAAAGACCCGGCTCGCGCCAAGCCGCTTGGCGCAGTACGCTGAAACAACCCCCAGTCCGGCCCCAATCTCCAGGACGACGTCGCTTGGCGACAGCACCATCCCGATGAGCCGCAGCTCATCTCGCTCGTACCCGCCCTTGGAGATGGCCTGCTCGACCCGCCGCGACATGTGTCGACCCACGCGGATCCGGACCCCTTCGATGGAGACGATGGGCCGCAACCGTATCCGGTAATGATAGACCAGCCAGTTGGAAAGTTTCCGGAGCGACCTTCGGGTCCAGGACCGCGAGCGCGATGGGCTCATCCCTCCCCTCTCCGGGTCGGCGGTGAAGGGTGCAATCTAGTCTACGCCGCACGACGGCTCCCAGTTCCAGGTTCCCAGCTCCTGGCCTCCTTCCAGCGGACTGGGAGGAGCCGCTGCATGGCCTGCTCCGCGATTGGCGGCCCAGCGGCTTCGAACGCGTCGATTCCTTCGCGCTCCTCCTCTGGCACATCGGCCCACCCGTTATAGTCACAGCTGAACACGTCAGGCTCCACATCGTTGGGTTACGCCCACTGGGGTGTAACGCCGGGTCGGCGGGAAAGGTTGCAATCACCGTACCGCGACCGGCGCCGCATTTTGGCTACGAATCGACGCCAGCCGGAGCGATTTGTGGCGGAGCGGTGACCTCGGGCCGATCAACTGACTACAGGACTGGACGTGCGGGCGGGGCGATCAGGGGTGGAGGGTGACGGGCGTCACAAGTGCTATGTTAGTCGCGAGCATTTCCTTCCCTCTTCCATGGAGCTCCAATGCCCGATCATGTATACAAGACCATCGAGCTCGTCGGCTCATCGACCCGCGGGATGGAGGACGCAGTGCAGAAGGCGATCGCGAAGGCCGCAGAGACCGTGCGCAACCTGCGCTGGTTCGAAGTGCTGGATACCCGGGGGCACATCGAGGCTGGAAAGGTGGCCCACTGGCAGGTCACCGTGAAGCTGGGCTTCACCCTCGATGGTGCGTAAGCGGTCGTCGTTACGGTTGCCCGCCCAGCACTGCCTTGACCGGTGCCGGCCGGGTTTGACAGGTGTACCGGTAGCCGAAGGCCACGACGGTACCCGGCTTGAGGTGACCTTCATCCGGAAGGCCGTCATCGCCTTCCCAGACCGTGGCGGTCAGGGAAATGCACGGGGCGAGCGGCGCGATCAGCTCGTCCTGGATATTCCAGTGTCGGCGCACGCGCAGGGTGGGGTAGCGGGCGACCAGGTCCTCGCGTCGGAGCTGTCGCGGAAGCCGTGACCGCTCTGCCCCCACCATTACCAGCCGCTCGTGCTTGTCGAAATACAGGATGTACCGGCCGGCCCCGAGATCGAGCCGATGATAGGGCCTGGGCCAGGAAGTGGAATCCCCGTCTCCGCTCGCGGTCCACAACGTGTCCGGGTTGCTCTTGCGGCCGAGCGGCAGGCGAACGCTGTCCGCAAGCTCGACGGCAAACATCCGCAGGGCCGCCGCCAGCGTCGTGCGACCGAGCTCGAGCTCGCCACGCGTCGGATCGGTGGAGAGGACCGGGTCGCCGAAGACAGCCGGGCGCGCCGACAGGGTCTGGGCCACACAAGGCGACGACGCCATGAACGCTGTCGCGAGGCTGAGGACCGAAATCAGGTTGCGGTGCATGGCGAGTCCTCGGAGGGCAGGATCAACCCAGGCACCGCAACTCACGCGCCCCGCCACCCCGTCGGTGAAAACCGCCGTGATCACGCGGCTTAGACGATGGATGCGGAGAGTTGCACGGCCGGCGACACTCGCGTTTTACCCGAAAGGCGCTACAGCAAAGTCCCCCGAAGCAGCAGCAGCGCCACGCTGAAGTAGATGACGAGCCCGGTCACGTCCACCAGGGTGGCCACGAATGGTGCCGAAGCGCTGGCGGGGTCGAAGCCGAGCCTGCGAAGAACGAATGGAAGCATCGATCCTGTCAGTGAGCCAAAGGTGACCACTCCTATGAGCGCCAGCGAGACAGTGAGGGTCACCAGGAGGTAATGGGGGCCGTAGTCGTACCATCCGAAGTGCTGCCAAAGGAGAATCCGGATCGCGCCGATGGCCCCGAGGAAGAGTCCTAGTGCAATCCCGGATGGCAGCTCACGGATGGCCACCCGCCACCAATCCCGCAGTCGTACTTCGCGCAAGGCCATGGCTCTGATGATCAGCGATGTGGCCTGCGACCCCGAGTTACCGCCCGAGCTGATGATGAGCGGCACGAAGAGCGCGAGCACCACGGCGTGCGCAATCTCCCCTTCGAAGTACCCCATGGCGGTGGCGGTGAGCATCTCACCGATGAAGAGGGCGGCAAGCCAGCCGGCCCGCTTGCGGAGCATCTTGGGAATGCTGATCTCCATGTACGGCTCATCCAGCGCCTCCATA
>DASYVW010000055.1:0-4651 GCA_035936675.1 Gemmatimonadales bacterium | reverse complement strand
ATCCTCACGCCGTCAGAGGTGGCGTCGATGATTGGGGTGGGCCTCGATCCATCGGTCCGGAGCCAATTGGACTCGCTCGAGGTGCAGTTGCTCGATGGCTCGATCGGGGTGAGCGCGCTGCTCTCGACCGCCCGTTTGCCTCGAGAGCTGACCGGTCCGTTGGCCGTGGCCCTCCGGCCTAAGGAGCGGATCGAGGCGGCAGGCCCGCTCCGGGTGGTCGAACCGCGACAGGCCGAATGGGCGGTCCATTCCTTTCGCATCCGAAACTTTCCGATTCCCCGAGACGCGGTGCCCAAGCTCGTGTCCAGGGCACTGGGAGATTCGAGCAGAAGCACTGTCCCAATCCGAATTCCGGCGGGCATCCGCGAGATCCGGATTCGGCCGTCCGGCGCCACACTCGTCGGAGCTCCCCGTCCGTGAGCCACCGGATCCTGATCGTGGACGATGAGTCAGGGATTCGGCAGGCCCTGAAGCAGGTCCTCGAGTACGAGGATCTCGTCGTGCGAGTAGCCGCCTCGGGTGGCGAGGCGATCACACTCTATCCCGAGTACCGGCCCCACCTGGTCTTCCTCGACGTGAAGATGGCGGGGCTCGATGGTCTCGAGACATTGACCCGGCTCAGAGACCTGGACCCCAAGGCGCAGGTGGTGATGATCTCTGGACACGGGACCATTGCCACGGCGGTTGAAGCCACCCAGCGGGGCGCCTTCGATTTTCTGGAGAAGCCGCTCGACACTGACCGGCTCCTGGTCACGGTGCGGAATGCCCTGGCCCATGCCGAGCTGCTGGACGAGAACACGAGGCTCAAGGAGGCGACGGAGAGCCGGTTCGCCATGGTGGGCGACAGTCCGGCTCTCCAGACGGTGCGCGATCTCATTGCCAAGGTCGGTCCCACGTCGGCTCGGGTCCTGATCACGGGCGACAACGGGACCGGGAAGGAGTTGGTCGCTCGTGCGCTGCATGAGGCGTCGCCCCGCCGTGACCGTCCCTTCGTCGAAGTCAACTGTGCGGCCATTCCCTCGGAGCTGATCGAGAGCGAGCTGTTCGGTCACATGAAGGGGTCGTTCACCGGCGCCTTCGCCGATAGGACAGGGAAGTTCGAGCAGGCAGATGGGGGGACGCTGTTCCTCGATGAAGTTGGCGACATGTCCCTCTCGGCCCAGTCGAAGCTGCTGCGCGTGCTCCAGGAGGGCGTCGTCACCCGGATCGGGGGCTCCAAGCCGATCCAGGTCGATGTCCGGGTCCTTGCGGCGACCAATAAGGATCTCGATATCGAGATCGCCGAGACCCGGTTTCGGGAGGACCTGCTCTACCGTCTGAACGTGGTGCCGATCGATGTCCCGGCGCTGCGGGAGCGCACTGAGGACATTCCAGCCCTGGTCGCCTTCTTCGCCGAGCAGCTGGCGTCGAGCGCGGGAGTTCCCGGCAGGAAGTTCGCCAATGACGCGGTGCGCCGGCTACAGTCACGCTCCTGGCCGGGCAACATTCGGGAGCTGCGCAACGCGGTCGAGCGCGCGCTGATACTCGCCTCGGGGAAGATGGTCACCGCGGCGGATATCGACCACCTCCTGCCGGGCCCGGTGTTCGGCGGCCCCGCCGGGGAGTCAGGCAGCCAAACCTTCGAGACGTTCAAGCTGGAAGCCGAGAAGAATTTTCTTACGCAGAAGCTGAAGGAGCACGACTGGAACGTGTCGGAAACAGCGCGGTCGCTGAAGATGCCGCGCTCCAACCTGTACAAGAAGATCGAGCGCTACGGCCTCAGCCGGGAGTCGGTATGACGGAGCAGCCAAGAAACTGGGATCGGGAGCTGGCCCACATCGATAAGGCCATAGAGAAGCAGCAGCCGGCCGCCAGCGGACCGGTGCACACCGGCTCTACACCACCCACGGCGCCACGCCGGTTCGTCGCCCTGACCTGGTTCTGGACCGGGCTCGCGCTGGTGCTTGCTGTCGGTCTGCTGCTGTGGCCCTACGACAGCAACTGTGGCATCCGCCTCGTCTTCTTCATCGGCGCCGGCGCTTTGGCGTTGCTTGCCGGCGTCGTCGGAGCGCTGACGAGCTGGGCCCATCAGCGCGGCCTGGCGCACCTGCTGTCCCTCCTCGTCATCGTGTGGGCCGGGGTCATGGTGGCCCGAGAGGTCCTTCCCCGGGTTGGCTACGCCAAGGATGCCAAGGACTGGACCTGCCCGCCGCCGCCGCCGGTACCAAATCCAGCACCTCCAGCACAGCCTTCGGGCCAACCGGGAACATGACCAAGACATCCAACGTGCGTGAGCCGCGGGTAAGCAAAGCGGTCGGAGTACAGACCTTCAAGAACCTCATCGGCGGCGAGTGGATCGCACCGGCCACCGACGCCTATTTCGATAACCGGAACCCGGCCAAGCCCGACGATCTGATCGGTCGGTTCCCCGATTCGGATCGCCGCGACGTGGATGCGGCGGTCCGATCGGCGAAGCGCGGATTCGCGACCTGGTCGCGGACCCCGCCGCCGGTCCGCGGGGATGTTTTGCGGCGGGTGGGCGACCTGCTGGTCGAACGGAAGGATGCCATCGCCGACGCGATGACCCGGGAGATGGGGAAGGTGCTCGCCGAGGCGCGGGGCGACGTGCAGGAGGGAATCGACACCGCCTACTATGCGGCGACCGAGGGACGACGCCTGTTCGGCCACGTCGTGCCATCGGAGCTTCGCTCGAAATGGGCGATGACCTATCGCCGTCCCATCGGCGTCGTCGGGTTGATCACACCGTTCAACTTCCCCATGGCCATCCCGACGTGGAAGATGTTTCCCGCGTTGCTCTGCGGAAATTCGGTGATCATCAAGCCCTCCGAGGATGTGCCGCACACGGTGCATCTGCTGGTCGAGATCCTGCTGGAAGCGGGACTCCCGCCCGAGGTCATCCAGCTGGTGCACGGCCGGGGCGAGACGGCAGGGAAGGCGCTGGTCGAGCATCCCGAGGTGCCGGTCATCTCGTTCACCGGGTCCACCGAGACCGGGTCGGTCATTGGCGAGACCTGCGGCCGAATGCACAAGCGGCTCTCGCTCGAGATGGGAGGCAAGAACGCCATGATCGTCATGGACGATGCCAACCAGGATCTCGCGTTGGAAGGCGTGTTGTGGGGCGCGTTCGGTACCACCGGACAGCGCTGCACCGCCACGAGCCGCCTCATTCTCCACGAGAAGGTGCACGACCGGTTCCTGCGACGTCTCTCGGATGCCGCCGAGGCGCTCAAGCTTGGCGACGGGCGCCAGGAGAAGACCGAGGTGGGTCCTCTGATCCACCAGGCCGCGCGGGAGAAGGTCGAGCGCTACGTCGAGATAGGACGGAAGGAGGGCGCCAAGCTGGTCACCGGGGGAGCGACACCATCGAGCGGACAGCTGGGCGAGGGCTGGTTCTACCGGCCCACCGTCTTTGCCGGAGTCGAGCCGGGGAGCCGGCTGGAGCAGGAGGAGATCTTCGGTCCGGTTTTGAGCGTGATCCGGGTGGGGTCGTTCGACCAGGCGATCCAGGTCAACAACGATGTCCGGTATGGGCTCTCGAGCTCGATCTATACCCAGGACGTGGATCTCGCGTTCCGCGCCATGGAAGAGCTCGATAACGGGATCACCTATGTCAACGCGCCAACCATCGGCGCCGAGGCGCACCTTCCCTTCGGCGGGGTCAAGGCGACCGGCAATGGCCATCGCGAGGGAGGCTGGCAGGTCTACGACTTCTACTCCGAGACCAAGGTGTGCTACGTCGACTACTCCGGCAAACTGCAGCGTGCGCAGATAGACGCTTACGACGTCTAGAAGAGGTTTAGGGTCTAGGGTCTAGGGCCTTTTTGAAGACCTCGTGTCGAGAGTCATCACGATCTCGTGACGGACGTCACCCACATCCGAGCTAGACTCTGACCCTAGACCCTAGACGTTTTTTTTCTCCATTGCGCACCTTCTAATCGTGGGGTAAGGTTCCAACATGCGTCCAATGCAGGTCGGTTCGGGTAAGCGCGCTCCCTCCTTCGACGAAGGCTCACTCGACCAGTACTTACGCGAGATTAGCAAGTACCCGCTGATCCCGCAGGAGGAAGAGGTCAACCTGGCGCAGCGGATTCGCGTAGGGGAAGAGGAGGCACTCGACAAGCTGGTCCGCAGCAACCTGCGCTTCGTGGTCTCGGTGGCCAAGAAATATCAGAACCAGGGCGTCTCGCTCGCCGACCTCATCAACGAGGGCAACCTCGGCCTGATTCGCGCCGCCCATAAGTTCGACGAGACCAAGGGCATCAAGTTCATCTCCTACGCCGTTTGGTGGATTCGCCAGGCCATCCTTCAGGCGCTGGCCGAGCAGAGCCGGATTGTCCGGGTTCCCCTCAACCGGGCCGGCACGCTGCACCGCATCGGCAAGCGCTCGTCCGCCCTGCTGCAGGAGCTGGGGCGGGAGCCGACGCCGTCCGAGATTGCGGAAGGCATGGACATATCGATGGAGGAGGTCCAGAAGACTCTATCCATCTCCCAGAATCATCTCTCGCTCGACGCGCCGCTCACGCCGGGCGAAGACAACAAGCTCCTCGACTACCTCCCCGATACCCAGAACCCCGGTCCCGACTCCGAGACCTTCGAGCACGCGCTCACGGAATCGATCGAGGAAGTGCTGTCTACGCTGAAGGAGCGCGAG
>DASYVW010000054.1:0-3069 GCA_035936675.1 Gemmatimonadales bacterium | reverse complement strand
CAGGAAGAACCCATCGTTTACCCGCTGCAGCCGAGACCAGTTGAACTCCGCGTCGCTCTCGAGCGAGCTGCCGTAACCCAGGAACGCAACCGTTCCCGGTGTGGGCTCGAATGACGCGAGGAGATCGAGCCGGAAGCCATTGAAGTCGATCGTCGGCTGAGCGGCGCCGCCAACGAAGAGCGAGTCGCCAGTCGCGGGATCGAGGAGCGCGGCCCGGCGCTCCGAGCGGTACTCGCCGATCACCCGGAAGAAGAGCGCTCGGTTGGGCTGGTACTCCAGCTTGAGCCGGGGAATGGTCGAGCGGGCAAACTCGCTGCCGTCGAGCCGAAGGAGCCGGAACACCGTGGCCAGCGCCGTGACCCGGACGGTGGACGAGGGCCTGAGATCCACACCTCCGACCAACTGCCAGCCCCTTCCCGTGGTTCCCTCCTGAAAGATCGCGCCTCGCCCCCGCCCGTAGGATACCGTCGCGTCGAGCTGTCGCCAGGTGGGCGTGGTGACCTTTGCCGTCCCGGTGAATCCGGAGAAGTCGTCCGCCGGCCGGTACGCGGGTCCACCGGCACTCCCGATGGTGTAGCCCGCGAAGCTGCTGTCCTGGAAGTTCACGAAGTTCCGCTCGACGTGGCCATTCAGCGCCCACCCACCCCGGAGCTGGAAAGTGACGTCCGCCTGCTCCTTTCCTTCGAGTCCGGGCTTGAGTCCGAAGTGGTCGTACAGCCAGGTCCGCTCCGGGCCGAAGAACACGGTGAGATTTTCCAGCGCCGCGCCGCGGGCGCCATACAGTGTGAATCGATTGAAGGCACGTCCGTTCACCACCCCGCTGCGGAGCCGATTCACGAATCCTGCCTGATCATCAAACCCCGCGCCCAGGCCGTTCAGCAGGTAGTTGAATCCCCAGGAACGCCCGGTCCGGTCGTACTCGGCCTGCCAGATGGGAGCACTCCGGCTGCCGACACCGTCGCTGGTCCAGGAGCGGCCGTACTGGAACTGGGCGTAGTACAGACTCCAGACGTAGCGGAAGTCGCCCGCAAGGACCCGGTTGTGCTCGCCTGCCTGGTCGCGATTGGTGAAGGTGACGCCCGCGATCGAATTGCGACCCAGGTCGCGGCGGAAGCGGCTGATGTTGAACCAGGCGTCGCCCGCATCGGTCTGATCCACGGCGGTCAGATGCGCCACGCCGAGCTGGCCGAACTTGCCGGTGAGCTTGGCGCCCGCCTTGGGATTCACGATGCGGCGGGTGTAGACCAGTGTCTGGGGTGAGCCGAAGAGCTCGATCCCCTCGAGGAAGAACGGCCGCTTCTCCGGAAAGAAGAGAGCGAAGCGCTCGTTCACCGTCACCTGGCCCTGGTCGCTCTCCACCTGACTGAAGTCGGGATTCGCGGTCGCGTCGAGGGCGTAGCTGCTGAAGCCGAGCCGCAGATTGAGCCCGGCGTCCGGGTTCACGTCCTCCCGGATAAACTTTCCGCTCACACCGTCGAGGTTGCCATCGGCAGTCGCGGTCACGAACGGCTGCGCCTCGATGGTGACACCGTGCCGCATGTCGTGCAGCCCGCCGATGGCCCCCTCCTGCCCCAGGAAGCTGGCATTGGCCCGGCGGACATCGGTCCAGGTATCGGTGTAGCCGGTGCGCTTGACGACTCGCGTGACGTTGAATCCCCAGGTCTGGGGACCACCCCCGGGGTAGCGGAGACTCCTGAAGGGAATGCGGATCTCGGTCTCGTAGCCCCGATCGGTGATCCGGCCCTTCGAGTCCCAGGCGAAGTCGGGGTTCTTGTCGACGCTGCCCGGAATGAGACTGCTGACCTGGCCCGCTCCCTCGCTGCGCACCCCGTCGGCTTGGACGCCCAGCGGGTTCACGGCGAAGAAGAACGCTCGGCGCCGGTCGTGAAAGGTGTCGAGGTCGAGGACCACGTAGTCATCGTTGTCGATGTTGTCCCGGTCCGCCACCGTCGCGCGAATGGCGGACGGGTTCCGGTCGTGGGCGAGGATCCCGAAGTAGATGGCATCCGGCGCGTACCAGACCAGAACCTCGGTCTCTTCCTCGGCCGGGCGCCCATCCACCGGCTGGTACTGCCAGAAGCCGGTGAGCCGGGTAGCCTGAGACCAGACCGGCTCGTCGAGCTTCCCATCGATCTGGACTTGACTCTCCAGACGGGGAATCTCCGCGGTCGGTGAGCCCTTCCCTTCCACGACGGCGCCGGAGCTTGGGCCGGGAGCCTGGAGAAACAGCAGGAGGGCAAGCATGGCCGCTGGGTTAGTGTGGAGGTTGGCCTGGGGCCGGCCGCAGGGAAAATAGTCTTACCGGGATCTACGGGCAGGTGGAGGCGGGAGTTTCCAGTCCGCCATTAGGTACCTAACGGGCAGCTTACATCGGTAACTACTTTACCACGAAGGCACGAGGGACAGGTTTTTCCTGACCCTTGATTGATAAATGAGCTCATCCCTACAGCGCGTTCATCGAATTCTCCCAATGCTGCGTTTCCCCATGCGATGCTGCGCTGCAGCCCTCCTTCTCCTCCCTGTGTTTGGCTGCGCCCGCGATTCCGTCGAACGCCGGCAGCCCGACGCCAGCGTGCCCTCTCGACCAGGCGACTCCGTCTCCCATCCCGACTCCTCGGGCCGCGGATCTCACGCGCTGGTCCAGCCCGCTGAGCTGCCGCCGGGGGTCCGCGCAGCCTGCGACTCGGCCACAGTCATTGTGCGCAAGGCGCTCCCGCTCGACATCCGCCGCGAAGACGGTAGGTATTTCGATTCCTTCGGCGACAAGTCGCGCATCGGCTGCCGCCTCACCGGTGGAGGCTCGTTCAACACACTCCCGGATTCCGCGGGACCGGTGGACGCTGTGGGCGGAGCGTTCAAGCAGCACGGATGGAGACCCGATCTTCGGTACGAGGCCGATGGCCCGGACGGGTCCGACGTTGGCGTGCGGCGTCGTGACGTGCTGTGCCTGGTGATCGGACGCTGGGATGGCGGCGACGACGAGGATACGTTGCCGCCGCGACCGCCGGCGGCAGAGGAGAACCGCTTCGATGCTATCGTGGAGTGTGCCCGGGACGTCACCTCCAATCA
>DASYVW010000053.1:0-2595 GCA_035936675.1 Gemmatimonadales bacterium | reverse complement strand
GCCGATTTTCTGGGACGGATATCCCGGGACCTGGTGGCCGTGATGGAAGTGGAGTGCCGGTCTCGCGGCGAGCCGCGCTGCCGTTTCCTGGCCGGGGCGCCCGAGACACTAGGCATCATCTACGACCGGATGGCGCAGGGGACCGGGTATCTGGAGGCGCTGGGGGTGAGGTAAGGCGGACGGGCGGACAGGCGGACAGGTTGTCACCCTGAGCGCAGCGAGGGGGCCGAAACTCGAAGGTTCCGGGATAGCCGACTCGGCGGGACCTATCGAGTTCTGGCCCCCTCGGGCCTGGCGGCCCTCAGGGTGACAACCCCGCTCACCGCTTACCGCTCACCGCTCACTGTCCCTTCATCAGCTTGATCCCGCCCGACCCGGTCTCGATCGCAATCTTTCCCTGCCCATCGCCGATCATGCCAGTCAAATGATCCCGCGCGTGACGGGTCACCGATACCGAGAAGTCGGTCTCGATGTCGCCGCTGGACGTCTCGATGTCCACGTCGGCGCCGAGCGCCGGCGGCAGCTTCAGGGTCACGTCGCCCGAGCCCGTCTGCACGTTCACGTTCCAGACTTCTCCTTGTACATCGGCGGCAACCGAGCCGCTGCCGGTCTCAAGCGCGACCTGTGGAGCCACCAGGCCGGTGACCTGGATGTCCCCAGAACCGGTCTCGACCGAGAGCTCGTTGCTCCGCACATCCGAGGCGGTCACATCGCCGGACCCGGTGTCGATGGAGATTTTCTCCCCGCGCACGCCGGAGACCGAAACCAGGCCCGATCCCGTGTCCACCGACAGCTCACCCCGGGCCTCGGTCACCTGGACCGCACCGGAGCCGACGTCGACGTTGAGCTCGCCCCGGGTGCCTGAGGTGGTCACCGGCGCCGCGGAGGCATTGACCCACAGGTCACCGTCCACATTGGTCACCGAGACCTTCCCGACGGCGAGATAGATCGCCACCCGCTTCCCCGGCGGGACGGTCACCCGGAGGTCGGCGTAGGCGTCCAGCGCGCCCCCCTTGCCGGTGATGCTGATCCGCTTGCCGCGTTGCTTGCTCTCCCCATCGTGCTCGTCGCCAAAGGTCCCGTTCTCTCGCACCCGGAGCTGGGTGGACGAGCCATCGGAGAGCCGGCCGTACTGGATCCGGTCGGCCGGGTAGACCACCCGCAGCGATTGCCACCCATCGATCTCGCCCTGGAGCACCTTGAGCTTGACTGCGTCGGCACCGCCCCGGGTCAGCTCCGCGGTGACCACGCCGGAGCCGGGCTCGACCTTCACCTCGCCGGCCAGGTTGTAGATGGCGACATCGCCGCCCGGCATGCTGTACCGCTCCGCCTGCTGAGCGGTGAGTGTGGCCAGGGGGAGGTGGAGAGTCAGGATAGCCAGACCGGTCCAGCGGAGCCGCGGGGTGACGATCGCCAGCATGGAGGTCGCTCCTAAAGGGGAAACTGGGCATTAGACGGGGTTTAGGGCTGGAAGGTTGCATGGTGGGAGCTATGAGCTATGAGCTATTAGCTAATAGCCCGCCCAAACCGTATAGTAGAACTTCAGGCCTCTACCCGGGCCCCCACATGACCGACGTCCTGTCGCGGCTCTCCGCCGCCTTGGCCTCCCAATACGCGATCGAGCGCGAGCTCGGCCGGGGCGGGATGGCCACGGTCTACCTGGCCCAGGACCTGAAGCACCACCGGCGGATAGCGCTGAAGGTGCTCCGACCAGAGCTCACCATGGCGCTGGGGCCGGACCGATTCCTTCGCGAGATCGAGATCGCGGCTCAGTTGGCTCACCCCCACATACTGCCGGTCTTCGACTCCGGTGAAGCCGGAGGCTTCCTCTATTATGTGATGCCCTATGTGGTCGGGGAATCGCTGCGGAGCCGGCTGGTTCGCGAGGGGCAGCTGCCGGTCGAGGATGCGGTAGGGATCGCGTGTGAAGTGGCCAACGGTCTGGCCTATGCCCACGCCCAGGGGATCGTCCATCGGGACATCAAGCCGGAAAACATCCTCTTGGCCGAAGGTCATGCGGTCGTAGCCGACTTCGGCATTGCCCGGGCGTTTAGCGCCGCCGCTACCACGGCCGATGAGAGGTCTACCGCGACCGGGCTGGTCCTCGGCACTCCACTGTACATGAGTCCGGAGCAATCGGCGGGGCATCTCCGGCTGGATGGCCGGGCGGATATATACAGCCTCGGCTGCGTCTTGTATGAGATGCTGGCGGGAGAGCCACCGTTCATGGGGCCCACTCCTCAATCGGTGATCACCCAGCACGCCCAGAATTCTCCGCCGCCGCTGCGCCTGAAACGTCCAGGGGTGCCGTCGCTGGTTGAGCAGGTCGTGGTCAAGTCTCTCCATAAACTGCCGGCGGACCGCTTTGCCAGCGCATCGGAGCTCGAAGCCGCGCTGCCCCACCACCAGACCCCACCCGAGTCTCAGTTCCCGACGGTTCCAACGCCGGTCCCCCGGCGATCCCGGCACGTCTCCCGTGCGGCCTGGGCCTTGATCGGGGCGCTAACCCTGGCCGGCGCACTCACCGCGACCGCCTTCCATCGGCGGGGCGTGCCCACTCTCGACGAATCACTCTACGTGGTCCTGCCGTTCCGG
>DASYVW010000052.1:0-2328 GCA_035936675.1 Gemmatimonadales bacterium | reverse complement strand
CCCCGGTGCGGGTGCGTGTAGTACGCGCCGCCTTGAGGGTCCGCCAGCTTGGCCAGCCCCAGCTCACGAATGTCCCGAGAGAGTGTCGCCTGGGTCACGACGAACCCGTCGTCGGCCAGGGCCTCGCGCAGCTCGTCCTGGCTCTCGATCCGGCGCTCCCGCACGACGCGGAGGATGGCGGCATGGCGTTGGGTCTTCATGGGGACCGATAGACTTCCTTCCCTCCCACGTAGGTGCGTAGTACGTCGCGCGGTCCGCTGGCCAGCACTTGCTCGACTGGTGTCCCGCCGGTGTGCGCTGGAATCCGTACGACGACGCAGTCGGCCCACTTCCCGGGACTCAGGCTACCCGTATGCGAGTCGAGGCCCAGGGCGCGCGCGCCGCTGAGCGTGCAGAGCTCGATCACATCATCCGCATCGAGGGATGGAGCGAGACCGGCAGCCGCGCGCGCTTCGGCCAGCAGGTCGAGCCGCCCCACGCTGACAACCGAATCGGTCCCCAAACCGACCCGGATACCGCTCTCGAGCAGCGCCTCGAGGGGGGCCTCACCATGCCCGTGGGCGCGGTTCGATAGCGGGCAATGGGCAACCGCCGCACCCGAATCCTCCAGCCGGCTGATATCGCGTCCGTCGACCTGCACCGCGTGAATGCACAGCGTCTGGTCGGAGAGCGCGCCGTGCTCGGCCAGCCAGGCTATCGGCGTCCGGCCGGCCAGCGCGGGCAGCGGGATTCCCCTGGCGCGCCACGCTTCGGCGAACGGGCCGGCTCCCCGGAGCAGGAGCTCCGATTCCGCCGGCGACTCCGCCACATGCACGGCCACCGGCAACTGCTCCGAACGGGCCCAGTCCGACACGGCGCGGAACAGCTGCCCGCTCACCGTATACGGGGCGTGAGGCGATACGCCGATGCTCACCCGGTCGGTGGCGAGCGGGCGAAGCTCATCCACTCTCGCCTGGAGCCCCGCCAGGCTCTCTTCGGCCTGACCTGGATGCGGCCCGAAGACCTCCTGATACGCTTTGCCCGAGCCGCCAGCCTCCACCAGCGCCTTGATGACCGCGCCCGAGTCGCCCGTGTCCGCAACGGTCGTGACCCCGCAAGCAAAGCAGGAAGCGAGACCACGCCGCGCCGCCTCGACGTACTCCGCGTAGCTTCGAGTCGCCTTGAGCTCCCGCAGCCGGCGGATCCATGCGGTGAACTCACGCTCGGGCACCCGGTCTTCGAAGCCAGTGAGTTCCAGGTGGGTGTGGGTATTGATCAGGCCGGGAAGGATGACGGCGTCGTCAAACTTCTCGGCCGGTGTGTCAACGGGTCGGGGAACGCTGGCATCAGGCCCGACGGCCAGAATCCGTCCGTCGGAACCGATCAGCAGCGCACCGCGTTCGATCGGCGGACCTTGAACCGGAATCAGCCACCGCGCGGCCAGCCGCCGCGTCCGCATCTCAGCGGGGCTTGGTGGGCGCCGGGCCGGTTCCCCCCATCACGCCTGAGGTCCCGCCGCTGGTAGCGGTGCCTCCGCTCGCCGGCGGTGGCGGCGGAGTCGGAGCACCGACGGCTGGAGCCGTGGGAGATGCACCCGTCCCCTGCGCCGCGTCAGGGCCGTTGCCCCCCATCACACCGCCCATCGACCCGAACGGCGAGTGCACCGGGCAGAAGGCGGTCGGCTCCGTCCCCGGTATGAACGACTCGATGTAGTGCACGTCCTTGGGGCAGAATGGCGTGGCCTTGTAGCCGGTGGTCTTGTCGACGTCGAGGGCTGTGAGCCCGGCCGGCCGGGACCACGCCGCCGGTATGCTCCGCCGCTCGTACACCTCGCGCATCATCGCGGTCCAGGCCGGCGCGGCCAGGACACCGCCTTGTGCGTTTGCCTTGATCTTCTTTGGCTGGTCGAACCCAATCCACACTCCCGTCACCATGTCAGGCGTGAATCCGATGAACCACACGTCATTGCCGTCGTTGGTGGTCCCGGTCTTTCCGCCCGCAGGGAAGTTGATCCGGGTGCCCACCGTGCCCACGGCAGTGCCATGCCGCACCACGTCCCGCAGGACATCGGTCATGAGCCAGGCATGTAGCGTGTCCATGACGGCCACGGTCCGCGTCGGTGGCTGCCAGATGATCTTGCCGCTGCGATCTTCGACCCGGAGGATGCCGTTGGGCATGGTGCGGGTGCCCAGATTAGCGAAGGTGGTATAGGCGGCGATCATCTCGAGCGGGATCACGTCCGCCGAGCCGATATGAATGGAGGGGAACGCCGGTACCCGGGTCGTGATGCCGAACTTGGTGGCCTCGGTGATCACCGCCTGTTCGCCCAGCTCCATGCCGAGTTTGATA
>DASYVW010000051.1:0-8443 GCA_035936675.1 Gemmatimonadales bacterium | reverse complement strand
CGCAATCGCGTGGTCGAGCGTGGTGCTGGCGAGCGTGGCCGGAACGTCAGGGGTATCACCCGGGGCGGTATGGTCGGACGAGCACGCCGCAACCAGCAGGAAAAGAACCGGTGCCCGGAAGCCCCGCATAGGTGATTCTCCAGAGAGGGATACCTCGCCTGCGGCAGATCGCGTGCCAGAAGGGACGTGGGGCGGAGGGCATCACAGCATGGAGTCCGAGCCGGGTCGGGAGCGTGTTCTGTCCACCTACGGGGACAGGCTACGGCTCAAATGTCGTCTGATTGTAGTCGAACTTGAGCTCCGGCAGGGCCATCAGGTAAATCGAGAAGTAGAACGCGAAGTTGCCGTTTGCATTCCGCACGAAGTTGAACCCCGCCCTCCAGTCGTGCAGCTCACGCTCCAGCCGAACGACCTGGGATTCGAATTTTCCGCCCGTGATGTTGTACTGCGAGGACCAGGAGAGCGACCAGAACGGAGTCGGGGAGAAGTTGGTGCTGAACCCGAGGCTCTGCTGATCCACCTGAGGCGCGACCCCGGGGATCTCTCTGGTGCGCGACAGGGAGTAGTTGAAATTCGCCGAGAAGCCCCGACCAGCTCGGGAGAAGGGCACCTGGCCGGTATTGTAAAACGAGCTGGGCCGGTTGCGCCGGCCGGGATCGACCACATACGAGGTAGGCACCTCGTCACCCCCGCCCGGTCGCTCACGATGCTGTCCACCGAGGCCGAAGATCGAGCCAATCGACCGAATGGTGTTGCCCGAGATGGCAAAGCTCGCGCTGACGTTGCTCAGGAAGGGAGCGAACTTGGCGGAGTCCGTTCCCACGTCCCCGCGCCAGAGGTCGTGGGTGAGATTGAGGGTGAACTGCGGCAGCAGATCACTCAGGAAGGAATTGCTGATGGCATCGGTCACCCACCCAGTCCGCCCCGGCTTCTTGGCCTGCTCGAAGTCATACGTGATGGGACTGGTGTTGACACTGAGCACCCGGAACTTTCGAGCATCGACGCTCACCGTGTCCCCGGGACGCGTCTTGGCTTTGGCTTCGAACGTCTGAGACAGCCCCACACTCAGGCTCTGGGTAGCGTCACTCCGGAGTTGGAGCGGCTGCCCCGGCGCCACCAGGGCCCGGGCATACTCCTGGGGCACGTTCGCGGCTGGTGAGAAGTTCCAGCTGATCGAGGGCGACAGGCTGTGGCGGATCCGGCTCGCCAGCCCGAAGCCAGGAAAGAACGCGAACAGCGTGGGTGAGGCGCTGGCCGAGAAGCGAAACCGCTTGCCCTGGCGCACGAAGCTCCCGCCGGTCTCTCGATTGCGGAGCGCGAACGGCCCCGATGTCGTGTTGGCGATGCCGACAGCGGGCTGCACCTTCCACGAGCCGCGAAAAAGAACCGGGAGGTTGATCCCAGTGTCCCAGTCGATGCCGGTGGAGAAGTCGCCGTTGAAGATCCGGGTGACGAGCAGGGAGTCGTTGGGGTCTGGCGTGCTGGGATCATCCACCCGGAACTGCACCGAGTCCCGTCCACTGCGCCGCTCGTCGTTGACCAGAAACGAGTTCTGCCAGTTGAAGGAGCCGAGTCTCAGGGGAGTCTCGAAGTTGAAGGCGGTCACCCGATTGCTGCCGGTCTGGGCGATGGTATCCACCAGTCCTCCCGGCAGCACCTGCACCAGGGACGGCAGCGGGGTCTTGGTGCTGGTGTTGTTGGTGAGGCTCAGCCCCGGCGACCAGGTGATGTTGGAGCCCAGGTCAATCGAGGCCGGGGAGATCGTGAGCGCCGGAAGCAGCTGCTGGACGCTTCCGTCCGAAAGGCTCTGTCGCCGGTTTCCTCCGAGCGTCACCGTGCCCCAGTCGTAGCGCTTGGAGAAGTTCACCGAGCTGGTGATCTGCTGGGTGTTCAACAGCGGGTCGATTGCGTTCCGCCGGATGAGGGCGGTATTGCTGACGTAGTTGAGATCGAGATTGAGGCTGGTCGAGAGATCGAAGGTCTGCCGGTGATCCCAACGGACCGACGTGGAGGACGAGCCTCCGTTCTGGTGCTGCTGGCTATAGGCAACGGAGCCGTCGATAAACCGATTGATCCAGCGATACTGCCCCCCAACCCCGTATTGAACGTAGCGATTCGAGTACCAGTCCAGCCGCCCGGTGAAATCCACGTAATCGTTGGGCGCCCAGTAGTAGCCGATGTTGCTGATCTGCCGGTTGTAGGAGCGATTGGGGCGAACCAGGTCGTTAAAGCCGAACTGCGGAATGAGGATCCCCGAATGCCTCCCCGGTCGCATATCCTGGAAGATGAACGGCAGCCAGAGTATGGGAACATCCCGGACGTACAGCACCACCGGCCGGGCGACCAGCACGTTGCGGGACACCCATTTCACCTGACGCCCGGAGAAGTGATAGTGGGGGAGCGGCAGATCGCAGCTGGTGATCTCACTTTTCGCCGCGTAGATGCGGCTCGAGCTCGAGTCCTGCGAGACGTTCCCCCGGAGAAACCAGACGGTGGATCCTTCGGTGAAGTTGGTCAGCGCATCAGTGATGACCCCGCGGCGGACGCACGTGTCATAGCGGATGCCCTGCCCTATCAGCACCTGGCCGTGATCGAACAGCTTCGGCTCCCGCGACGCATCCAGTATGCAGCTCGAGCGCCGGTAGGTGATCGACCCCGCTTCCAGCATCGAGCCTCGTCGCTCGGTGAGTGCCTGTCCCTGCAACAGAATTCGCTCATCCTGCACATACACCGTGGCCGAGTCGGCCCGGTACCGGGTCGTCTGATACCCCCGGCGATTTAGCAGGTCGGTGATGACCGAGTCGGGCGGGGCGAAGCTCCGCGACGGAGCCGTCGGGAGCCCCAGACGGCGTGCGGTGGCGGTGTCGAGCGACTGGCCGGCCCTCCCCTGAGTGGAATCGCGCGCCAGCCGGGTCGAATCCCGGAGCGAGTCGGCCCGCGTTCGGGGCGGCCTGCGCTGCTGTGAGGGGACCTGGGCGTCCACCTGGCTGCCGGCAAGACAGAGGAGCACGAGCACTCCCACCGTGCCGGCCGCCGAACGGCTCGCGGCCCGGCGTCGCCGCCGGTGCACCAGCACCGAGCCGGCGAATCCCACCTCATACAACAGGATCAGCGGCAAGGTCATCATGATCATCGAGAGCACGTCCGCCCCGGGCGACAGCACGGCGCCCGCAATGCACGCGAGCACGATCGCGAAGCGGCGAAAGCGGTTGAGCTCGGACGGGCCCACCACGCCGAGCCACGACAGGATGATGATGACCAGCGGCAGCTCGAAGGAGATCCCCAAGGCGAGGGTGACCTGAAGCACGAAGCCGAAGTAGGCGTCGTAGGTGATGAACGGCGCGATGGCCTCGCTCTGAAAGCTGAACAGCACCCGCAGTGCCTGGGGTACCACGAAGAGGTACGCGAGCACCATGCCGGTGAGGAACAGCACTAAGCCGACGAACAAAGAAGGAATCAGCGCCCGCTTTTCTCGGGCGTAGAGCGCCGGAGCCAGGAAGGCCCAGGTTTGCCAGAGGATGACCGGGGAGGCCAACACCAGGCCAGCGAGCAGGCCCAGCTTGAACACGATCATCACCGGCTCGGTGGGGCTGGTAACCACCAGCTTGCCCCCGGTGAGGTACGGCGCGATCGGCGCTTTGAGGAGGGTGAGAAGTTGGAAGCGCTGGACCAGCCACAGGCCGAGAACACAGCCCACAACTACCGCGGCGAGCGACCGGAGAATGCGGGACCGCAATTCCTCGAGATGATCGAGGAACGGCATTTCCTCAGGAGTACCGGTCATGAAGCGAGACGCCCGGGCTTACCGCCCGAGCGCCTTCAGTCGGTCACGGGCCAGGGCCGCTTCGTCGGACTGAGGATATTTCTGGACCACACGCTGGTAGGCTTCCCTGGCCTTCTTGGTTTCCTTCCGGCGTTCGGCCAGGAGGCCCAGATTGTACAACGCCGATCCGGCACGTGAAGAGGTGGGATACTTCTGCACCACCTGGTTGTAGTAGGCGATGGCGGAATCGGTGTTCTCGGCGGCGTAGCTCTGTCCAATGAAGTAGAGCGCATCGCCGGCCCGGTCACTGGTGGGATACGCCTTGAGCATCTCCCGCAGACCGGAGCGCGCGGTGGCGGTGCTCCCCCGCCGAAGCTGCGCCAGCGATGCCTCGTACATCTGATCGGCTGACGCCGCAGCGGGTGTGGCAGCCCGTCCGGTATCGGCGGCGGTGGAGGCGATCTGCTCGCCTCGGGCCTCGAGCTGGGTGCGTAGCTCGCTGAGCCGCTGCTGACTCTGGCCGGTCAGCTCCTGCAGCTGCACCAGCTGTTGCTGGATGTTGTAGAGATCGCTTTGGAGGTCGCCCCGGAGCTGGGCCACCGTTTTCCGGCTGGACGAGAGCGAATCCATGATTCGCTGCTGTACCTGGATCAGCTCGGCCAGCTGAGCCGCCCGGGCGGAATCACGCCGGGCGGCTTCCGCCTTGAACAAGGCGATATCGTCCTGCACCCCCTGAATGTCGCCCTTGGTGACACAGCCGCCGAGCAGCGCGAGACCCACGCCGAGCCAGGCCCCGCGCCGCAGCGAAAGGAACCTCAGCCAAGCGGCTGAGCGGTGGCGTCTCACTGGGGAGCGCTGAGGTTATCGCCGCCCGCCGTCACTTCGAACTCATCGCGGCGGTTCTGGGCGTAGGCACTCTCATCGCTGCCCGGGTTGAGCGGCCGCTCCTCGCCATAGGACACCACCTCGATGCGGGAGCCGTCGACGCCCTTGCCTCCGAGGTAGCGCTTAGCGGCAGCCGCACGCCGGTTGCCGAGGGCGAGGTTGTACTCGTCGGAACCGCGCTCGTCGGCGTGTCCGCTGATTTTGATCTTGACGCCGGGATTGGCGACGAGAATGACGGCCTTGCGGTCCAGCGTCGCCTGGTCGGCTGGACGCACCGCGGCCTGGTCGTAATCGAAGTTGATCATGGCGGCCAAGTCCGCGGCCACGGCCCGAGCTCGCTCGGCGGCCTCTCTGGCTATCCGCTCCCGCTCGAGGCGATCCCGATCTGCGCTGTCATCGGCCGGCGCGGGGGCCGGCGGCGCGGGGGCGGGCGTCGCCTCGGGCGCGGGCGTCTCCGGAGCGGCCTTTCCACCGCAGGCGACGGCAAACGCGGAGGCGGCCAAGAGCATCAGCAGAGAAGGTGCACGCATCATGACTCCGAGATCATGGGTTGGGAACGACGGTGGTTCGCCCGAGCCGGCGCGACCACGACGGAAGCCGAGCGGCGCCTGGGGTTGCCAGTTGCCGGACTCGGCCGGTTTCGACATCGACGATCCAGATCTGGCGGCGGCCGCTGCGGTCGGAAATGAAGGCCACGTGCCGGCCATCGGGAGCCCAGGTTGGGTCTTCGTTCCTGCCCGACGACGTGAGCTGTCGCACCCGCCGGGCGCCTACGTCAACCAGAAAAATTTGCGGGCTGCCGGTAACCTCACGATGGAATACGACACTGGCCCCGTCCGAAGACCACTCGGGAGCATTGGAACTTCCGGTGGCGCCGAAATCGAACGGCGCCAACAGCTCCTGATCGGTTCCATCGGCAGCCATCACGTACAGCTGGGGCGGACCGGCCCGCGTGGAAATGAACGCGATACGCCGCCCATCTGGCGAAAACGTTGGGCTTAAGTTGTCGGCATAGCGTCCCACGGTCAAGCGTTGCGCGCAACACCGATCGATCACATTCGCGGTATAGATGTCGGTGCCCCGCTCGTCCGAATGGGCGAACGCCAGCGTGCGGCCGTCGGGCGCGAACGTCGGGGTGATGTTGAGCGCCGTCTGCGAGCCGGGTACCATGAACGTGGCGCCACTCGAAAGGGTTTGCACCAGGACACCGCCGCGGCCCTCACCCAGCTGGGTGTATGCGATCCGCTGGCCGTCAGGAGACCAGGCTGGCGAGAGCGCCGTCTGGCCCGCCGGCGTCACCGGCCCGATCGCCTCGCCATCGCTGTCCGCACGGTACACCCGTCCCCCCGACACGAACAGCAGCCGGCTCGCCGCGGCCCCGGCAACGCCGCTGGCCCACCGCGCGACCTCGTCCGACAGCCGGTGCACCTCCAACCGGAAGTCGGGGGCAGTGCTGGAAGGAATCCCCAGTGTTTGCTGGTTCCGCACTCGTCCGGCGTTCAGGTCGTGCAGGCGAACGGTAACACCGCCTGGAGCCTCAACCAGCTCCACGGCGAACTCGGCGCCGAGCGCCTTGTACAAGGCGTAGTTGACCCCGCCTCCGCCTTCCGCGGCCCCCCGCCCCGTGGCGGCGCCGGACGAAGGGTCGGCAACCGTGACCATCTCGAAGCGATCGGTGTAATCGAGGTCCCGCCCCACAATAGTGCGAACCGAGTCGAGACCGGGGCCAGGAAGCACGACCATGCCCGGCCTTACGCCCGGACGGTAATCCACGCCGACACGCACACCCTGGTCCACCCGGGTTGTATCCTGAGCGGCAAGGGTGCCGACAGCGGCGAACATCGGAAGCAGCAGAAAGAAGAATCGTCTCATCGCGTTGGCTGGAAGTAGAAACTGACGGGCAGAACGTCCGCCTCCCATCCGTCAGGTAGCTGGCCGAAGGCTTGGGTGTTTCCCGCCGCTTCGATGGCACCCTGCGCGTCGAGGTCGAACGCGAAGCTGCCGGACCGGGTGACGAATCTGATATCACGAACCGATCCGTCTCTCAGGATCAAAAAGCTGATCTCGGCGAAGCTGTTCTGCTTGGCCGAGGCCCGGTCCCAGCGCTGATACACCTGGGTCACGATGTTCCGCAGGTACTCGGGATAGGGGAACGCGAGCCCGGGAGTCTTGATCGTCGCGACATCAGTTCCGGTGCTGGGGGTCTCGCCCGGAACCGGCGCCACCGCAGCCGCAGTCCTCGGAGCCGGCTCCCGCTCGGTCTCCGTCGGCGGCGGTTTGGGCGCGGGCGTGGGAGTCGTCTTGACTGGCTTCGGTGGTTTCGGCGTCACCGGTGCTGGTTTGTCCTTCTGAGGCGGCGCCGGCTTCGGGGGGGTAGGGGCCGGCTTCTCCTCCGGAGGCGGAGTCGGCAGCGCTTCACGCGCCAGTCGCTTCGTTGTCGGCGCCGGGGCGGCAACCAGCTCGACCGCATACGAGGGCGGTGAGGCCCGGGTCGGTTTCACCGCGGCGACGAGAAAGAGGACCGCCCCTGCGTGAACCACAACCGTCCCGACCAGGCCGGCGACCCTGCCCGGCGTCTGGCTGGGCTCATGGATCCTCACGGCGATTCTTCCTCGGCGGCGACAAGCCCCACGTTCTGCACTCCCGCCGTGCGAATGATCGCGAGGACCCGCACGACCTCTCCGTAGGGCACCCGGGCGTCCGCCTGGAGGTACACCCCACTCGGCTTACGCGTGGCCACAAGGGAGCGGAAGGTCACTCTGAAGTCGCTGTAGGACACCGGCGTCTGGTCGACGAAAATTCGACCGTTTCGATTGACCGACACCACCATCCCCTCTTTCGGGGAGAGCGGACGAGCCTCGGCGCGGGGCAGCTCGACATCCACGCCCCCCTGCATCAACGGTGCCGTGATCATGAAAGTAATCAACATCACCAGCATGACGTCCACCAACGCGGTAACGTTGACATCGGCCATCAGAGGGAGCTCGCCCCGCTGACTACCGAGTCCACCACCCAGTCCCGAAGGCATTTAGACCAGCCCTTCCCGAGCCATGGTACCGATCAGCTCATTGGCGAATCCCTCGAGCTCGCCGGCGAACAGACGGGTCCGGTTCACGAAAAGGTTATACGCGATCACCGCAGGGATTGCGGCCAGCAGTCCGCCGGCCGTCGACACCAGCGCCTCGGCCACGCCTGGCGCCACCGCGGAAAGATTGCCTGATCCCTTTGAGGCGATGCCGATGAAGGCGCTCATGATTCCGAAGACGGTGCCGGTAAGACCGAGGAGCGGACCGACGGACCCGATGGTCGCCAGCCAGGGAATGTAATGCCCCAGCAGGTCCCGCTCCGCCGCGACTTCCTTGCCGAGCACCATCTTCAAGGCCTCGAGCTGGGTCATGGTGAGGGAGCTGCGATCCGCACCGCGATCCTCCCGCAGTGCCCCGGGACGGAGCTCGGAATAGAATGTGATCGCCTCCCGGAAGAGCCGGTTGTACGGCGAGGGCGGCAGCTTCATGACCGCCTTGTACGCATCCTGGAGCCGGGTAGTGCGCTCCATCTCCTTGAAGAATCGGTCGGCCTGGCGATTGAGCTTTCTGAACTGCCACCACTTCAGGATGATGATGAACCACGACATCAGGGAGAAAATCGTGAGGATGAGCAGGACGACCTTGGTTTCGGGGCTCGCGGAGAGCACCAGCTCGAGCGAGGATTGCGGAGTCGCACCGCCGGTTTGTTGGATCACCTCGCCTCCTTTTTGAACCAGTCCACCAGCTCGCGCAACCCGTCCTCGAAAAC
>DASYVW010000050.1:0-5415 GCA_035936675.1 Gemmatimonadales bacterium | reverse complement strand
GAGAAGTTTCCGAGCGCATCGTCGTAGTCCTCGTGCAGCATCTGGGCCCATCCCAGAAGGGATTGGGCCTCGACTGCGCCCGGCGAGAGGTTCAGCGCCTTGTCCAATGCCTGGATCGCTCCACTATAGTCCCCCAGCGAGATGAGACTCCAACCCTTCTCGATGTAGGTCGAAGCGCCAAGGTGATCGGCGTGAACAGCGGGCCTGGCACCGGTGAACTGCGGGGCGGGAGTCGGCGCCACGCTGTTCCCCTGCTTGTAGCGCTCTACCAGCCCACGAATCTCGTCCTTGATCTGGCTGAGATCGGTCAAGGCCAGATCCACGCGCTTGAACAAGGCGATGATATCGCGTTTGACGCCGTCACGGTCGGTATCCGGGGCGTCGACCCTGCCCGTGATCTCTTGCAGTTGGGTACGCAGAGCACTGAGCCAGGGATCGGTCATCTAGGCAGCTCCAAGCGACTCGAGTGCCAGCCGCTCGGTCGCGGAAAGCAGCTTTCGGGCATTCAGGATGATGATGGTCCGCTCCGGACTGGAAATGATCCCCGCGATGTACACGGCGGCCAAGCCGCTCACCATGGCCCCCGGCGCCGTGATGGCGGTACTGTCTACCTTCACGACCTCACATACGGCATCCACCAGCACGGCCACCCGCTGGGTCTCCAGCTCGAGCACCATCATTCGGGTTTCCTCGCCGATGGGTGCATCGAGCTCGAACCGCTTGCGGAGATCGATGACCGGTATTGCGCTGCCACCGTACGACAGGACGCCCTCGAGGAACTCCGGAGCCTTCGGCAGAGGCGAGGGGGCCGTGTATCGGAGAATCCGCTCGACTTGAAGGATGTCGAAGGCGAATTCCTGACGACCGACCTTGAAGGTCACTACCTGGACGTCGTCCTGGACGTCATCGCCGGTGTTCATATCGATCCAGTCTCCATAAAACGCGAGCTCAGCGCCGGCAGATCCAACAGGGGCACCAATCCACCGGCATGTTTCGCCACCCCGAAGGCCCACGGCAGGGTGGTGCCCTGGGGAACCGGTAACGCGCGGTCGCGCACCAGCAGCTCCGCCTCGTCCACTTCGAGGCAGAGGCATCGTCCCCCAACGCTCACGAGCACGCCAGTGTCCCCACGCTCGGAGGGGCAGGAGGTACCCTCGAGCAGCGCGCCCAGGTGGATCACGGGAACCATCCTGCCCTGCATGTGAGCTACACCTCGCACCGCCGACTCAACTGACGGCACCGGGTGCACCGATCCCAGCGGGGACACCCCGAGGACGTGGGACAGCTCGAGGCCGACCCGCCGCTTGCCGGTTCGGACCAGCAGGAACCCGTTGTCGGCGCGGCTCAGGAGCACCTCAGCCGGGTAAGTTCGCCGATGATCCCGGTCGCGATCTGACCCACCGGAAGCACGTACCTTGCTCCACCCGCCTGGACCGCCGCGCCGGGCATACCATAGATCGTTGCAGTCTCGCGATCCTGTGCAATCCCGACCCCGCCGGCATCGTGGATCTGCTTCAGCCCCTGCGCGCCATCGCGCCCGATGCCGGTGAGCACGACGCCCACGGCCAGTGACCCAAAGGCACGGGCCACGCTGGCGAAGAGCGGGTCGGCCGCCGGGCGCACGCCCCAGACCGACGGCCCCTGGTCGAGCACCAGATGGGTACCTTCCGCCCCGGCAGCAACGCGCATGTGGAAGTCACCTGGTGCTACGTACGCGGTGTCGGCCCTGACCGGCATTCGATCTTCCCCTTCCACGACCTTCATCCTGCTCTGTGTGGCCAACCTCTCCGCAAGGCTGCGGGTGAATTTGGGCGGCATGTGCTGCACGATGAGGACGGCGGTCTCGAGTCCGGCCGGCAGCTGCGGCACGATCTCGGCCAATGCCCGGGGACCCCCAGTCGAGGCCGCGATCGCGACGCAGAATCGCGCCCGCCCCTGCGAGAGCGGCACCGATGACGGTGGCAGCTCTCGAGCCGGCCGGTCCGCGGGCGCCAGACGCCTGATGTCGGCCGACTTCGCGGCCCGGAGCACCGCCAGCAGCCGCTCGGCAAACCGGGCCGTGGCCGCGCTTCCCCGCTCCTCCTCTTTCGCAACAAGGTCTACCGCACCAAGCTCGAGCGCGCGGATGGCCGCGACTGCTCCCGGCCCGACGTAGGCGCTCACCACCACGATCGGGCGGGGGGATTCCGCCATGATGTATCCGATTGCCCCCAGGCCGTCGAGCTCGGGCATCTCGAGATCCATCAGTACCAGATCGGGGGCATGCGCGCGAACCTTTCGAAGCGCATCCATACCGTCCCGGGCCGTGGCGATGACGCGAAACTCGCCGGAGCCCTCGACCACCTCGGTGAGAAGGCGGCGGAAGAAGGGGCTGTCGTCGACCACGAGCACCCGGCTCGGATCAGAGATGCTGGACACCATGCGACACGGTGATCACTTCGACTCTGCCATCGTTCACGCTCAGGCGGACCGTGCGTCCAAAGTCGCCGCCCACCGCCTCGCCCACGAGGGGAACCCCGTGGGTCCGGAGCACCTGCCGGGCGGCCACGAGGTTCCGCTCCCCCATATGTATGGTGCCCGGCGGCGCGAGGGCCGCGAACATGCTGGCCCCGCCGGCAAGCCGGGCGGAGATGCGTCCCGGTTGCGCCCCGTCGGCTGCCATCAGTTCGAGAAGGCGGGGGATGGCCGACTGGGGGAACTTGGCGGGGTTGGCGTCCATCCGGCTCAGCGCCGGCGAGGGCAGGAGAACGTGGGCCATTCCTCCAATGCGGGCTTCCGCATCGTAGAGCAGGATCGCCACGCAGCTGCCGAGGCCCTGGGTGATCAGGACATCGTCCGCGACACCCACCCGGAGGTCAGCCACCCGCACCAGCAGCTCCCGGCTCATGCGCTCAACCGGTACACCCGCTCGCGCGGGTCCAGCAACGTGAGTCGATCGCGGGCCGGGCCGAAGAGCGTCTCGACTTTACCCAGCACCAGAAAACCCCCGGGCGCGAGCGCTCGGGCAAACGTGGCGAACACCCGCTCCTGCGCGGCGCGCTCGAAATAGATCACCACGTTGCGACAGAGGATCAGGTGATAATTGTGTCGGGGAGGCGGATCGTTGCTGAGGTCGGCCGCCCGAACCTGCACCCGCTGGCGCAACCGTTCGATTACCCTGCACTCGTCCCCATCCTGCTCGAAGTAGCGCTCAACCCAAGCCGCCGGCAGCTCGGTCAGCGCCTCACGACGGTAGCGACCGTCCCGGGCGCGCTCGAGGCACTGCCGGTCGATGTCGGTTGCGTCAACGGTCACGTGACGAAGTCGTTCCGGCGTGCCCTGCTGTTCCAGATGGTCTGCCATCAACATGGTCAGGGTGTACGGCTCCTCGCCCGACGAGCAGCCGGCACTCCACACCCGGATCTCCCCGTCGTTCGCTTGGCAGATCTCTCGGATGAGGTCCCCACGCATCAGGTTCCAGGTGTCGGCATTCCGGTAGAAGCGGGTCACGTTGATCGTGATCGCATCCTTGAGTCGCTCGTACTCGGCCGGTATCCGATCGAGTACGGCCTGGTAATCCGAGTAGGTCTTCACGCCACAGGCCCGCATCCGGACCGCGATCCGCCGGCGCAGACACTTGTCCTTGTAGGCGGCGAGTGTCAGCCCTGCCTCGCGCGAGATCTTCCGCGTGAGCGCAGCAAAAGCGGCCTCATCGGCCGTCATTGCGTCAGATCCAGCATTTCGAGATTCGCCCGGGCCAGCTGGTGGCCCGGGTTGAGGAAAGTGGCCTGCGCCCAGCTCTCTCTGGCTCGGGCGTGATCCCTGCGCTTGTATGCGATGTTGCCCAGTTTGAAATAGAGATCGTCGCCCAGCTCGGGGTTGAGTTTGGCCGCGCGCTCATAGGCCTCGGCCGCATCGTCGTAGCGGCCAGTCCGGTAGAGCACATCGGCCAGGTTCTTGGACACCTGCGGTAAGGCCGGATCCTCGGCCAGCGCGGCGCGAAGCATCTTCTCCGCGCCCTCTACATCGCCGCTCAGCTCCAGCAGCACAGCGAGGTTGTTCTGCAGCACGGGGTTCTCCGAGTACGCGGCCACACCGTCGCGCGCCGCCTTCAGCGCGGCGTCCAGGTCCTCCAGGCCGGCACTGGCCAACGTGGCCGCCCAATACCAGAGCGCCGGGACCGGACGGCCCTTGAGCAGCTCGAGCGCCCGCGCCAGCCGTCCTTGGGCCACCTGGTTATCGCCCCGTTTGAGCGCGACGATGCTCCAGCCCAGCATCACCCGAGCATCTTCCCTGGCGCGGCTCGCCGCGTCGCCGTAAGCGGCTTCCGCTTCGTCCAGCCGGCCCAACTGCTCCAGCGCGAAGCCCAGGTTGTGCAGCACCGCCGCTTTGGGAACTCCCGCGGTAGCGGCCTGCCGCAGCGCCTCGGCAGCGTCTTCCCATCGGGCCTGGCGAATCGCGATCAGGCCGAGAAACAGGGGCGCGCTGCTGTCCGCCGGGCGCAGCTCCATGACCCGGCGGAACTCGCGCAACCCCTCCTCCAGCATGCCGGCCTTGTAGAAGGCGATCCCGAGATTCCGGTGTTCCTCCACCCGACTGTCATTGATCTTGGGAGCCGCCGCAGTAGACGTGCCGACGCGGTGCGCGAAGCCGGCGGTGATGAGACCGAACAGCGCCTTCCCGACATCGAACTCCGCCATGCCGGACTCTTCGACCAGCTGGCGCACATCCCTGGTCCCATCAACCAGAGGCAGCAGCTGCTTCTGCTCGGGCGAGAGCTCGGGCGCCGATTCGCCGATGTGTTTCTGGTCGACCGAAAAGATCAGGTCGAACGAAGGGATCTTCTTCTCGACGAGGCTCCATTCATCGACCCGCCGGGCGCCCTCCAAGAGGAGGTACTCCGGGTTGATCCGAACCAGGAAATCTTCGCGCTCGGGGCGAACACCTGCCTCGAAGTTGAAGGTCCCCAAGGTCCAGGTGAACAGGAAGTACACCGCCTCCTCGATCTGGATACGCATGTACTCCTCCAGCTCGGCCTGAGGGAGGATCCCCTTCCCCACCAGAATCTCCCCGAGCTTGTGCTGCCGATCGTCAGTCTGGGCGTCGATGGCCTGCTGTAGCTGCTCCGGCGTGATCCGGCCGTTGCGCATCAGGATGTCGCCCAACCGGTCGCGCCGATTGACGATCGAGGCGTACACGATCTGCCCCTCGTCGAGATAGATGGTTCCGAAGTTGTGACGATCGGCCAGCGCGAGACACCCGGTGCGGCGACCCAGGTATAGCAGTTGGATGACGTCCGGAAGACTGGCCTCCTTGAGGCTGCCCTTGATCGCCATCAGCGCCACTCCTCGACGATGCGATCACCGACGTCGGGCCAATCCCACACGACCTTTTCCCGGCTTCGTGCGCCGCTGGCAGGCGCCACCACACCGCTCG
>DASYVW010000049.1:0-11238 GCA_035936675.1 Gemmatimonadales bacterium | reverse complement strand
ACGACTGCGGAAGATAACCCTGGCAACTAATGCTGGGCGAGACACCGAAGTGCACCTCGATTGGCTGCGCCTGCAGAGCGATCGGGTTGGAGCCGAGGATGTACAGGGGCTGTTCTGGCTTATCGGACGGCTGGAAGGGCGCAAAGGCGAGACCATCGACCCGGCTACCGCCGAGGTTGGCCGTCGCTTCGAGAAGGCGGCTACCGAGTTTCGACGCCGGCTTGGCACTCTCCGCGTCGAGATCGGGACAGGCCCGGGGAAGAGGCAGCTGACGTTTGGGCAGGCGACCGGGGAACTGATTCAGCAGCAGGCCACCCAATTAGGAGAGGCCCTCGAGCAGGTGCACGAAGCGGCAAACTTCAAGGAGGGGCACAGGGCCAGGATAAGCATCAAACGGCTCCGCTATTTGCTCGAGCCGGTTGCGCGCCGTGCATCGCGGGTCCGGGGTCTCGTCACCCGGCTGAAGGAGGCCCAGGATGTTCTCGGCACAATGCACGACATGCACGTGCTTTCAGAGGAGATCGCATCCTCACTCGCGACGCTGTCAGGGGCCACCCCGGATCGCCTCTTAGGATCGGAGTGCGGGCTCCGGACCTTGGAGCGCCTCGCTCGGGAACAGGCAGCAGCCGCCTTTGAAAGCTTCGACGCCCTGTGGGGCGGCGACCGGGCGAGTCGGTTCCTCATGCGGGCTGATGAGATTGGCCGGTCTCTGAGGAAGGGGGCCGCCGGCGCACAAGAGGTGCCTCACACTGCCCCGACACCAGCGAAAGACCAGGAGTTGGTTCTGCCGCGGAGCAGCCCACGGACCAGCGTGGTCAGATCGTCCGGGAGAAACGGTTTTCTGAGTAATGGTCCAGGTAGATCTGAGAGACGGTGACGCCATCATCAATCCAGGGTCGGAGATGGTGGTAACGGCCGGGTGAAGGCCCAGTCTCGGTTGCCCCGGAGGACCGTTACCGACCTGTAGCCTGGACGCGGCGAAGCGGTTGCGTTGGGGCGCCATTTTCATGGGCAATGACCGCACCGCTGCTCATGCGTCTCAGCGCCCACGACCGGGCGTTGCGGATGCGTTGCGCGATCAGCCCGGCCGCGCCCCGCGCTTCGCTGTTCGTGTGGACCACCGTCACCCACCTGGGTGGCACTGGGCCTTCCCTCCTGGCGGCGAGTCTTCCTCTTGTCGCCTGCTGCGCGCTCCACCAGGCATCGAGTCTCGCGCTCATGACACTGGTGGTGTCCCACCTCCTCGTCCAGGTTGTCAAACGAACCGTCGCCCGCGGACGCCCTGGGAAGGTGGAGGGTTGCGTGAACCTGGTGCGGGAGCCGGATTGTTTCTCATTCCCGTCGGGACACGCTGCCGCATCGATGTCGGTCGCCTTGGCATACGGGACAACCTTTCCAGCATGGGCGGCGCCGCTCCTGCTCGTGGCCGCTGCGGTGGGCTTCTCCCGGGTGCGGCTGGGGGTGCACTACCCGAGCGACGTGCTGGTGGGCCAGTTCATCGCCGCGGTGACGGGAGCAGCGCTCATGCTGCTTGGCTGGCCATGAGCACGGCGATTTTACCCGTTCGTTACACGATCACCGGTTCGCCGTGACCGCTTTTCGGCTTCTTAGCTGCCTTGAGACAGCATCGCAGCAATGCGCAGGTCACTCAACCCAGCTGAAAGGCCATATGTCCCTGCAGGCGCGTAGAATTCTGAGCGGTGTAGCGCTGGCGGCCACCCTGGCGGTCGGCTCGGCGAGCGCGCAGACCACGTACCCGAACGTCAAGCTCACCGGCCGTCTTCAAGAGCAATTCTACTACTTCGACAACGAGCCCTACGCTGCGACGGTTGGCCCGAAGGACAACTTCTTCACCCGGCGGGCGCGTATCGAGGCGCGGGGCCAGATCTCGGAGAACGTCGTCGTCTACATCCAGCCGTCGTTCGAAGGCGGGAGGAATCTGAGCAACGTAGTCACCACCTGCACCGGCACCCCCCTGGTCTGCCGAACCACCGGTCGCAGCGGGCTTCGGCTCCGGGATGCCTGGATCGATGTGCGCTTCAGCCCCGAGGCGAGCAAAGGCGCACTCTACCTGCGCGCCGGCCAGGAGAAGCGGCCCTACAGCCGGTATGAGCTGACCTCGTCGAACAACTTGCCCTCGATCGAGCGCGGGGCCGGACAAGGCCTGGTGGCACGAGCGTCAAACGATCTGTTCGCGGCCAATGGGTTCCTCTCCCACGACGTCGGGGCAAGCCTCCGATACGAGTACAAGCTCGATGACACCCGGCTGGTTACTCTGAAGGTTGGGGCCTACAACGGACAGGGTGAGAGCCTCAATGACGTAAACAACAAGAAGAGCTTCGGCGCACGCGCAACGGCCGGCATCTATTCCAAGCTCGATATCGGTGGCTCCTGGTTCGCCCACGATGGCATCGTGACGGTCGGGGCGACCCCGGACTCGGCGTTCACCAACTACGCCTGGGGAGTCGACGCGCAATGGGGCAAGGTGGGTGATGAGGGGCTGTATGTGTTGGGCGAGTACCTCAACGGCAACGATGCGACGGCAGCCAAGAACAGGATCCGTGGCCTCCAGGGTTTGGCGGCGTATAACTACCGGTTCAAGAGTCCGACGTCGTGGCTCTACGCCATCGAGCCGGCGTTCCGGGTCGACCTGGCCGACCCCAACACCAACGCGGTCAACGACCGGGCCACTCTCATAACGGCTGTGCTGGGGATCTACATGTCGAGCAAGGCCCAGTTCCGGGTGGCCTACGAGCGCGAGAGCTTCCAGGGTAGCGTGACGCCGAACATCAGCGGCGTGCGCACCGCGCTCACGGTCAACTTCTAGAAACTGAGAGAGGCACTCACCAGATGAAGCGTAGCTTATTCGTCATCAGCGGCATTCTGGCCGCGGCAGCTCCTGCGGCAGCCCAGAGCCTTACCGGCGCGGGCGCGACCTTTCCCAATCCGATCTACACCAAGTGGTTCGATGCCTACAGCAAGAAGACCGGCATCAAGATCAACTATCAGTCGATCGGGTCCGGCGGCGGTATCCGCCAGTTCACCGAGGGCACCGTGGACTTCGGCGCCAGCGACGGCCCCATGAACGAGTCCCAGATCCAGGCGGTGAACGGCAACGTGCTCCACGTGCCAACCGTGCTCGGCGCCGTGGCCGTGACCTACAACCTCCCGACGCTAGGTGACACCAAGCTCAAGTTCGATGGCAACCTCCTGGTCGAGATCTTCATGGGCCGGGTCACCAAGTGGAATGACCCCAAGATTGCCGCACTGAATCCCGGCGTGAAGCTGCCGGACATCGACCTCATCGTGGTCCACCGCTCCGACGGCTCCGGCACCACCTACGTGTTCACCGACTACCTGAACAAATTCTCCCGCGAATGGAAGGACAAGGTCGGCTATGCCACCTCGGTGAACTGGCCGGCGGGGCTCGGTGGGAAGGGGAACGAGGGCGTGACCCAACAGGTCAAGCAGACGGAAGGCGCCCTCGGCTATGTGGAGCTGATCTACGCCATCTCGAACAACTTGCCGTACGCCCAGGTGAAGAATGCCACCGGCAACTTCATCGTTCCCTCACTGGAGACGGTTACCGCTGCTGCAGCGGGGGCAAAGCTGGAGAAAGACACCGATTTTCGGGTGTCGATCACGAATGCTCCTGGCGCTCAGGCGTATCCGATCGCCTCGTTCACCTGGCTCCTAGTGAAAAAGGACAACAAGGATCCGGCCAAGGCGAAGCTCATCCGCGACTTCCTGGCCTGGATGATCACGCCCGAAGCCCAGGCGATGGCGGCCGACTTGCACTACGCTCCCCTGCCGGGTCCGGTAGTCGCCCTGGTCCAGGCGCGGCTGCCGACGTTGAAGGCCGCCGGGAAGTCCATCGCGATCCGATAGAACAAACACTCCGCGAACGCTGACGGCCGGTGCCAATGGTGCCGGCCGTTTGCGTGTCGTGTGAGAGTGCGGCACCTTAGAGCCTGACCTGAGCAGCACGCCTTGCAGGAGGAACCATGTCTCGAGCCACTCTCCTCTGTCTCAGCAGCATCACGGTTCTCGCTTGCGGCCGCAGCGACCGTTCTCCTGCGGGGGACCGAAAAGGTGCGGAGTCGGCGACGATAGGCTCGGCTGCTCTTACGGGCGCAGGCGCGACCTTCCCCGCTCCGATCTACACCAAGTGGTTCGATGTATACGCACGCGAGACCGGTGTTCGTATCAACTACCAGTCCATCGGCTCGGGAGGCGGCATCCGCCAGTTTACCGAGGGCACTGTCGACTTTGGCGCCACCGACGCCCCCATGACCGACCAGCAGGTGGCGGTGGTGAAGGGAAATGTGCAGCACGTGCCGACGGTACTCGGCGCGGTGGTGGCCACCTACAACCTGCCGTCGCTGGGCAAGGCGCCGCTCCGGTTCGACGGAGCCACCCTGGCGGACATTTTTCTCGGCCGGATCAGCCGGTGGAACGACCGCCGGCTGGCGGCGCTCAATCCCGCTGTGAGCCTCCCGGACCAGGACATCATCGTCGTGCATCGGTCCGATGGGTCCGGCACCACCTACATCTTCACCGACTATCTCTCCAAGATCTCGGCCGAGTGGAAGAGCAAGGTAGGCAAGGCAACGTCGGTCGACTGGCCCGCCGGACTGGGCGGGAAAGGAAATGAGGGGGTCACCCAGCAGGTCAAGCAAACCGAAGGAGCCATTGGATACGTCGAGCTGATTTACGCGATATCCAACGGACTCCCGGCGGCCCTCATCAAGAACGCCGGGGGGGTCTTCGTCGAGCCCACGCTCGAGAGCGTGTCCGCCGCAGCGAGTGGAGCGCCGCTCGGCGCCGATACGGACTTTCGGGTTTCCATCACCAACCCACCGGGCCGGGACTCCTACCCGCTCTCCTCGTTTACCTGGTTACTCGTGCATAGGGAGAGTCCCGATAGCGCCAAGGCCAAGGCGCTCCACAGTTTCCTCATCTGGATGTTGCGGCCCGAGGCGCAGCGTATGGCTGCGGCTCTCCATTACGCCCCCCTCCCTCTCTCCGTCGTCGAGCGCCTCCAACAGCGGCTCGGCAGCTGAACGCCATGGTTCCCGTGACCAATCCGTTACACGGCCGTGACCGACCAGGCAAGACCGAGGTCTAGAATCCCATCATGACCGCCGTCTCCGAACGAGAGCTGACCAGGCCCGCCTCCAGCGTCTCGCTCGAGCGAGCGAACTACGGCGATCGAATATTCAAGCTGCTGCTGACCGTAGCTGCTCTCGCGGTCCCGGTGCTCCTTGGGTTTCTCGTCTACGAGCTCTGGAGCGGAGCCGACCTGGCCATCCGGCGATTCGGTCTTGATTTCGTCACCACGAGCGTCTGGGATCCGGTGGCGGAACAGTTCGGCGCCTTGCCGCTGATCTTCGGCACCCTGCTCTCGTCACTGATCGCGCTTGTCATCGCCGTTCCCCTCTCGCTCGGCGTAGCGGTCTACCTCACTGAGTTCGCCCCTAAGTCGGTGCGGCAGCCGGTGGCCTTTCTCATCGGCCTGCTGGCCGCGATCCCGAGCGTCGTGTACGGGTTGTGGGGAATCTTCGTCCTCGTTCCCGCCCTCAGGACCACCGCGTTCCCGTTGCTCAGGAACTTGTTCGGCTTCCTTCCCCTCTTTCAGGGACCGATCTACGGGCCGTCCATGCTGGCCGCGGGAATCATCCTGGCGATCATGATCATGCCATACATCATGTCCGTGTCCCGGGAGGTCCTGCTCGCCGTGCCGAACACCCAACGGGAGGCCTCGCTCGCCCTCGGCGCCACTCGGTGGGAGGCGGTCACCTCCGCCGTCATCCCCTACGCTCGCTCGGGGATCATCGGTGCCATCATCCTCGGGCTCGGCCGGGCGTTGGGAGAGACGATGGCGGTGACGATGCTGATCGGGAATCGGCACGAGATCGCGGCGTCGCTGTTCGCCCCGGGATACACCATGGCGGCCGCGATTGCCAATGAATTCTCCGAGGCGGTGGGCGACATGCACATCTCGGCGCTGGCCTACGTTGCCTTCGTGCTCTTTCTGGTAACGGTGCTGGTCAACGCCGCCGCCCGGCTCCTGATCTGGCGAGTGGCCCGGGGCTCGAGCGCGGGGAGCAGCGCGCTGTGAACCGGCGCGTTCTCCGGCGGACCATCAGCAATTTCATGGTGGGGCTGATGATCGGCGCCGTGATCGTGGCGCTGCTGCCGCTTTTCTTTATCCTCATCGACCTGGTGCTCAAGGGCGCCAGTAGCCTCTCCATCGACTTCTTCACCAAGACGCCGGCACCCGCGGGCGAAACCGGCGGCGGCGTGGTGCACGCGCTGGTCGGCACGCTGCTCATCGTGGGCATGGCGAGCCTGATCGGTCTTCCCATCGGTATCGGGGCCGGCATCTACTGCGCCGAGTACCCCAGCAGCCGGCTCACCTGGGTCACCCGGTTCGTGGCGGACGTGCTCAACGGAACTCCGTCCATCGTGGTGGGGGTCTTCGCCTGGGCCTGGATCGTCGCCACCCAGAAGCATTTCTCCGCCCTCGCCGGCAGTGTGGCGCTTGCGCTCCTGATGATTCCCATGGTGCTGCGCACCACCGAGGAGATGATCAAGCTGGTACCCAATTCGCTCCGTGAAGCGGCGCTCGCCTTGGGCTACCCCCGTTGGCGCACCAGCCTGTCAGTGGTGATCCGGACCACGCTGCCCGGTATCGTGACCGGCGCACTGCTTGCCACCGCGCGGATCTCGGGCGAGACCGCTCCGCTGCTCTTTACCGCGCTCGGTAGTCAGTATCTGAGCTTCAATCTGAACCAGCCGATGGCCGCCCTGCCGCTCACCGTGTTTACCTATGCCACCGGCCCCTATCCCCAGTGGCACAGCTACGCCTGGGCCTCGGCATTGGTGCTCATCCTCGTGGTGTTCATCCTGAGCCTCGGCGCCCGGCTTGCCATCCGCAGACGATTCACCCTCAATGGTTGAGCCTGCCTTGAGCGCCCTGCCCGAGCAGCGCAAGGAGGCGGTTCACGCACCGGCCTCGATGACCTCGGAAACCCGTCCGCGCCTGGTCACCGACAAGCTCACCGCCATGTACGGAAAGTTCACCGCGGTAAAGGGAGTCTCGCTCGCGTTTCCGGGCAACCGGGTACACGCGTTGATCGGCCCCTCCGGCTGCGGCAAGTCTACCTTTCTACGAGCCCTCAACCGGATGCACGAGCTGTCGGAGCATGGCTGGATCACCGGCCGGGTCCTGCTCGACGGCGAGGACATCTATGCGCCGCGAGTCAACGTGATGCAGCTCCGCCGCCGGGTGGGGATGGTTTTCCAGCGGCCCACCCCGTTTCCGACCATGTCGGTGTATGACAATGTGGCGGCCGGTCTCCGGCTCAACCGACGGCTTCCCCGGGCCGAGCTCGACAGCGTGGTCGAGCGCTCGCTCCGCCAGGCGGCGCTCTGGGACGAGGTCAAGGACCGGCTCAGGACCAGCGCGATGGCGCTCTCCGGTGGCCAGCAGCAGCGGCTTTGCCTGGCCCGGACGATCGCCCCGACTCCGGACGTGATCCTGCTGGACGAGCCAACCGCCTCGCTCGACCCCCAGGGGACCCAGCGCATCGAAGAGCTGCTCTTCGAGCTCAAGCGGGACTTCACCATCGTGATCGTGACCCACAATATGCAGCAGGCCGCTCGGGTCTCGGACACCACGACCTTCTTCTATCTCGGCACGATGGTCGAGACCGGACCGACTCGCCAGATCTTCACCGCGCCGAGAAACGAGCAGACCGAGGCATACATCACGGGAAGGTTCGGATGACCACCACGCTTCGCCCAGGTTCGTTCGTCCCATCGCTCCGGCCCACACTCGCTCCGCGCCCGCCCAGTGTGCCGCCGGGAAGCCGGGAGAGTCCTGCCATCGATGTGCGCGGCTTCAGCTTCTTCTACGGGTCCCGTCTGGTGCTGAGGAATCTGACCTTTGCCATCGATCGCAAGGCGGTCACTGCCATCATCGGACCGTCCGGCTGTGGCAAGTCCACCTTCCTCCGGTCCATCAATCGGCTCAACGACCTCATTCCCGGGATCCGGCACGAGGGAGACATTCTGGTCGAGGGAACTTCGATCTTCGCGCCGGGAACCGATCTCGTGTCCCTCCGCCAGCGAGTGGGGATGGTCTTTCAGCGGCCCAATCCGTTCCCCAAGACGATCTTCGATAACGTGGCCTACGGGCCGGCCTTGAATGCGCTGGTGACCAAGCGAGATCTCCCCGATCTGGTCGAGCGTTGTCTCCGGCAAGCGGCATTGTGGGATGAAGTGAAGGACCGTCTAGATGAAGGGGGCACCGGCCTCTCCGGCGGCCAGCAGCAGCGGCTCTGCATCGCCCGCGCCCTCGGCAACCAGCCCGAGGTGCTCCTGATGGACGAGCCCTGCTCGGCGCTGGACCCCATCGCCACCCAGAAGGTGGAAGAGCTCATCTTCGAGCTGAAGCAGCACTATACCATCGTGATCGTCACTCACAACATGCAGCAGGCGGCGCGGGTCTCCGACTTTACCGGGTTCTTCGATCGCGGCGAGCTCATCGAGTTCGACGAAACCGAGCGGCTCTTCACCAAGCCGGCGCACGAACGCACCGAGGCCTACATCACCGGGAGGTTTGGATGAGCGTGGATGTCCATCGCCACTTTCACGACGAGCTGAGCCATGTCAAGGTCCGCCTGCTCACGATGTCGGGCGAGGCCGAAGCAGCGCTTGGACTCGCGGTGGAGGCGCTGCTGGAGCGCGATAGTGAGAAGGCGAGCCGGGTGATCGCGGGGGACCGGGTGATCGACGCCATGGAGGTGGAGATCGAGGAGCAGTGCATCAATCTTCTGGCGCTCCAGCAGCCGATGGCTCGCGACCTCCGGATGCTCACGTCCGCGCTCAAGATCGCCAACGATCTCGAGCGGGTGGGCGATCACGCCGTCAACATCGCCCAGTCGGCCGAGCGGCTGATTCAGACCCGGCCGATCGCGCCGGAGCCCGAGATCATCGACATGGCCCGGCTGGCGCGCGAGATGCTGTCGGACGCGCTGGAGGCCTTCATCCGGGGAGACGCCGCAGGCGGCCGTGAGGTCTGCCGCCGGGACGACAAGGTCGATGCCCTGCACCGGTCGGTGTTCCGCATCCTGCTCACCCACATGATGGAGGATCCCCATACCATCGGGGCCGGGATGGAACTCTTCCTGGTAAGCCGGAACCTCGAACGGGTCGCCGATCTCGCCACCAACATCGGAGAAGACGTGGTCTTCCTCGTCGAGGGCCGGTCCATCAAGCACCATGCGGAGGACCGGGGCGAGGCCCGTGGACGTACGGCCCGCGCGGGGAATTGACTGAGCCGACTGAGCGCATCGCCGCCATTGATGTCGGCTCCAACACCGTGCTGCTCCTCATCGCCGAGGGCAGCCCTACCACAGGGCTCACGATCATAGCACAAGCCGAGGACCAGCCCCGGCTCGGCGCCGGGGTCTCGGCCACCGGGCGACTCAGCCAGGCCGCGATGGCACGCGCGCTGGAGACGCTGGACAGGATGCGCGAGTCGTGCCGCGCTCACGGGGTGAGCCGAATAAGCGCTGTGGCCACCGCGGCCGTGCGCGAGGCGGAGAACGGCGCGGAGTTCGTTCAGCTGGTGCGGGACCGCGGTATTCCACTCCAGATGATCTCGCCCGAGACCGAAGCGGCGTTGTCCTACCGATCCGCCGCATATCACTTTCCCGGCGCCGAGCGGACGCTGGTGGCCGACATCGGTGGCGGCAGCCTGGAGCTGATTGGCGCCTCGGGTGGCCACGTCCGGCTCTCTCGCTCTCTGCCGCTGGGGGCCGTCCGGCTTACCGAGCTCGCCCTTCCATTGTCCGCCCTGCGGGATCAGATCCGTCGTGCGCTCGATCAGTCGGTACCCGGACGCGACTGGTCGGGGTCCGTCGTCATCGGCTCGGGAGGAACCTTCGCCAACCTCGCCGCCATGGCGCTGGCGCAGCGTGGCCGATCCGGCCAACCGGTCCATGGAGTCGAGATGTCGGCCAAGGAGATCGAAGACCTGCTCGTGCGGCTGAGCGCCCTGAGCCCCGAAGAGCGGCGTCAGGTGCCCGGGCTACGGCCGGAACGAGCCGACATCATCGTCGCGGGCGTCGCCGTGGCAGCGGAGCTGCTCGACTGGGTGAACGCCAGCAGCGTGAAGGTGAATGGTTACGGTTTGCGGGAAGGTCTGTTGCTGGAAATGGCGGGTATAGGATGATTCACTACAGGGGCACAGCGGATCACTCCCCGTAGGGAATCCAGATGTTCTTCACCTGAGTGGCCTGCTCCAAGAATTCCTCTCCCGCCCCCCGCCGTGGATCGACCCAGTCGCGGCTCCGGCCCAGGTCGACCCAGGTGCGCTTCATATTCCCGGTAGAGAGACGCTCGACCTCGGCCCCGATCTCGGCACTCCCGAAGTACCAGACCGCATCCACGTCATCATGCGACGCGAGCACCCGGGCCAGCTCATCGGGAAGGCCGGTGACGATGTTGATCGTTCCCGCCGGCACATCTGAGGTATCGAGCACCTGGTAGAGGTCGGTCGCGACGAGGGGGGCCCGGGATGACGGAACCGCTACCACCGTGTTCCCCATCGCGAAGGGCGGCAAAACCGTCGAGACGAAACCGAGCAGTGGCCAGTCATCGGGAGCCACCACGCCAAGCACGCCGATCGGCTCGGGCATGGCGAGCGTCACGTTGCGGTAGGGCGTGTGATGCACCGAGCCATCGTACTTGTCCGCCCAGGCGGCGTAGGTGTAGATCCGCTCGATGGTGAGCGCCACCTCGCGCTCGGCCGAGGCGACATCCTGGAATCCTGTGAGCCGGCGACTGAACTCCTCGTCGCGGGCGGCGAGGTTCTCCGCGAGATAGTAGAGCACCTGGGCGCGGTTGTGCGCCGTAGCCCGCGCCCAACCCGATGCTGCCTTCTGGGCGGCCTCCACCGCGTTTCGGATGTCTTTCCGGTTACCCTGACCCACCTCGCCAATCCGTTGGCCGGACCGATCGAGGACCGGCAGGCTATACCCCGAATCGGGCCGGATCTGCTTGCCGGCGATGTACAGTTTCGGGGTGCGGTCGATAGGCGGAAGAGCGGGCGGACTGGCGGACGGGCGGGCGGGCGGTCGTTTCGTCGGGCGGGTGGCCGAACCGACCGACTTTCCAGTCGCCCGCCTAGCTGTCTTTCCGACTGTCCGCCTGTCCGCCTGTCCGCCC
>DASYVW010000048.1:0-3283 GCA_035936675.1 Gemmatimonadales bacterium | reverse complement strand
GCCTTCGAGCCGGGTGCGGAGCCGCGCCTCGACGCCTTTCAGCTCCGACAAGGGGACAGCCGAGGTGAAGATCATCTGCCGTCCCTTCTCCATCAGAAAGTTGAAGAGTACGAAGAGCTCGTCCTGAGTCCGATCCTTTTCCGCCACCAGGTGGAAATCATCGAGCAGAAAGGCGGAGGCGCCACGATATCTCGCCCGCCAGGGACCGACCGCATCGCGATCGATCGCCTCGATCAGCTCCCCGGTAAACTCGTGGGCGCTGAGGCATGCCACAGGGCCCTTGGACGCGCGCCCGAGCGCGTTGCCCACCGCATGCAGGAGATGAGTCTTGCCCACGCCACTGGCGCCGACAATCACCAGCGGGTTGTAGCGGGATGCCGGCTCCGCAACCACGGCCCGGGCCGCCTGCACCGCCATCCGGTTACCGGGACTCTCCAGCAGGTCATCCAACCGCCAGAGTGGGGACGGCGCAGGTGGGGGATGGGCTCCCTCTCTGGCGCGCTGTATGGTCGCTTCGGCGCCGGCGAGATCGTCGGGATCACGAAACGCGGTGGACCCTGCTAAATCGGGCGCCAGCTCGGCCGCCTCGGCGTGCAGCGTCTGGAGCCGGCACACGTCCACCTCGAACTGCCGCAGCACCTGCTCCGGATCGGTCGTCATTTCCTGCTGGAGCAGCGCCTCCAGCCGGGCGGTGCGGAATCCCTCGCCCTCCCACCGCAGGATCGCCGCCGCTACCTTGGTGCGCCACGAGTCCACTTGCTGGGCCACGGTGGCGGAGACCTCGGAGAGGAAATCACCGAACTCATCCACCCCGCCGGCCAGGTCGGAGGCAGGCACCTCTTCCGTGATCTTCAGGCCGGCGGCCAGTGCCCGGGCCTGCTCGGGCTTCAGCGGCGAGTCGCTCACCGCTTGGAAGGCGATCAGGCGATTGAGGGCGCCGAGCAGCTCGCGCACGTTATCGATGGCGAGAGACCCGACCGCCTCCAGGACGCCCTGCCCAAAGCTGGCCCGGCGTTCCTCCGCCTTGCGCCGGAGGATCGCGACCCGGGTCTCATAATCCGGCGCAGACACATCGATGACGAGGCCGCCGGCGAACCGGCGAATGAGCCGCTCGTCGAGCGCTTCGATCTCGGCTGGAGGCCGATCGCTGGTGAGCACGATCTGGCGATTGGCCGTCTGCAGCGCGTCGCTCAGGCGGAGAAGCTCCGACTGCATCTCGCGCCGGTGAGTGAGGAACTGCACATCGTCCACCAGCAGGAGATCGACATCGATGAACCGGCGGCGATACGCCTCGCCCTGACCTGCCGCGATGGCCGCGTGAAACGCCTCGACGAACTCATCCAGCGTCAGGTACTCGACCGAGAGACGCGGATTGATGGCGCGGGCCGCGTGACCGATGCCCATCAACAGATGGGTCTTGCCCAGCCCCGGACGGGCATAGATGAAGAGCGGGTTGTAAACCGTGCCCGGCGATTCCGCCACCGCCTTGGCCGCGGTGAACGCCAACCGGTTCGCGGCCCCGACGACGAGGGTGTCGAACCGATAGAGGGGGTTGAGCGTCGCGGTCACGCGACCGCGGTCCCCGCCGCCAACCGCTTCAGCACCAGCTCCGAGACGCCTTTCAGGGTCTCGAATACCCCGGTGCCATGCAGGGCGTCGGCCCCGAAGCTGTGGACGGACCGGAAGTTCAGGGCATCGTCCATCTCATCCTGGGTCAGGATGAGATCGCGAGGCAGATCCTGTTTGTTGTACTGGAACACGACCGGCAGCTGCCGGATATCGACGCCCTGGGCGAGCAGGTTGTCCTGCAGGTTCTGCAGACTCTCGATGTTGTCGTCGAACCGGCGCGCCTGGCTATCCGCGACGAAGACCACGCCGTCGGCACCCTGGAGCACCAGCTTCCGGGTGGCGTTGTAGTAGCTCTGCCCCGGCACGGTGTAGAGCTGGAACTTGGTGGTGAACCCCGAGATCATGCCCAGTTCCAGCGGCAGAAAGTCGAAGAAGAGCGTCCGGTCGGTCTGGGTGGCCAACGAGACCATCCGGCCGCGGCGCGCCTCGGGTACGCGACCGTAGACGTACTGCAGGTTCGTCGTCTTGCCGGACCGTCCCGGTCCGTAGTAGACGATCTTACAGGTGATCTCACGCGCGGTGAAGTTGACGAGAGACATTCCGATTACCGTCCAAAGAGCTCTTTAAGGCTCGCGTTGAGGTCGTGCTCGAAGTTTTCCGCCAGCACCGGCGCAGGCAGCGGCTGTTCCTTGGGCGCTGCCCCGACCAGCTCCTCGACCATCTTGTCGAAGAAGAGCTGGACGATCCCTACCGACGTCTCTGATCCGAAGACCACCAGGCCGATCCACCGGCCCCGAGGAGTACCGAAGGCCGCGAGCATGCAGCTCTGGCGGCTACCACCGTGAACCACGGCTCCGAATCGCGACGCTCCCATGATCCGGGCCAGCTCCTCGGTGGATGCCACGATCGCGGCGCCGAGCGCGGAGGCCGTCATGACATCGAGCGAGCGCGAGAATCCATGCTGCGCGACGACCTGGCCGGACGTGGTCATCAGCAGGATGAGCCGCGCTGAGGACTCGGTGATAAATGTCTGCATCGGCGCGACGACCCACGGCTCAAGCGCCCGCATCAGGCTAGGCGACCAACCGCGTCGAGCATCTCGATCCGTGCGCGACCCACATTGGCATCGGGATCGACCACTGCCACCAGGACGAGATCGTCGCGCCCCGGCGCGGCCAGCACAGAGCCAGCGTTGCCCCGCAGGTGGACAAACTTTGGACTCTGCAGGCCGGCCCCGCCGGTCGCGCGACCCAATCGCTGGACCAGGCTCGCGGCCAGTGCGGCAACGGCACGCCCATCGATCCCCTCCATCAGCCGTTCGGCCACCACCAGCCCGTCCTCCGCCGAGATCAACAGCGATCCCCGGACCCCGGGAACCTGGGTGACCCGCTCCAGGACCTCGTCCGCGGCGGTCATGCGTGTTGCCCTAGCCACTCGCGCGCCTCCCGGGCCGCCCGATCGGCCACCAGGGCCAGGCGTGCCATCGGCAGTGACGATTCGCGGACGGTCAGCAGCAGTGTGTCGGGCGTCGGAGCTACCAGGAACAGGTTCCAGTCCGGCGCCTCGACCGCGATGGCTTGCCAGGTTCCGAGCCCGAGCAGCCGGCTGGTGCGCGTCGCTTCCTTGGAGACCCCGGCCAGCTCGGCCGCGACCCGGTCGCCGACGTCCTGCTTGGCGGGGCTGCGCACCGTTCCGCTCAGCCGGAGGCCGTTGC
>DASYVW010000047.1:0-2963 GCA_035936675.1 Gemmatimonadales bacterium | reverse complement strand
CAGGGTTGGGCGGTCATTCAGGATACCCCGGTGGTCTCGGACAACATGGACGCCGACCCGCGGAGCTATCACCCACCCAACATGCCGATGGCCCTCAAGACGGCGGCTATCGTGCCGCTCCGCTCGGCCGGCGTCGTCATCGGCACCGTGAGCGTCTACAACCGGTGCGACGGACGGCCGTTCAGTGAAAACGATCTCCGGCTGCTCCAGATCCTCGGCGATCAGGTAGTCGTGGGACTCGACCGGGCCTCCGTGCTGGCCGAGAGCCGCCGCAACGAGCTGACGCTGCGGACCAAGAACGTCCAGCTCCAGCGCGCCACGGTGCTCAAGAGCGAGTTCATGGCCAACATGTCGCACGAGCTGCGCACGCCGCTCAACGCCATCATCGGCTTCTCCGACCTGATCCTCGAAGGGGGAGCCGGGCAGGTCTCGGACCAACAGAAGGAGTTCATCGAGGCCGTGGCGCGGAACGGCAAGCATCTGTTGTCGCTGATCAACAGCGTCCTCGACCTGTCGAAGGTTGAAGCGGGCCGCATGACCCTCTCGCTCGCAGGAACCGACATCCGCGAAGCCATCACCGGGGCGGTGGCCGACACCGCGAGCCTGCGCACCGCCAAGCGTCAGGAGTGCATGCTCGACCTGGACCAGGCATCGCTCAACATCGTGGCCGATGGCGTTCGGGTGCGTCAAATCATGATCAACCTTCTCTCCAACGCCTCCAAGTTCACGGCCGAGGGCGGGAAGATCCGCCTCACCGCCGTGCGCACCAAGGCGCCGCTCCGGCAGCCTGCCGACCGAGCCGGCGACAAGGCCCGGTTGGCCCCCCAGGACGTGGTGTGGGTCTCGGTGGTCGACGAGGGCATCGGCATCAAGCGGGAGGACATGCCCAAGCTGTTTCACGAGTTCTCCCAGGTGGACAGCTCCCCCAGCCGGCGGGCCCAGGGCACCGGACTGGGGTTGGCCCTCTGCAAGAAATTCGTGGAGATGCACGGCGGCACCATCGGAGCCGACTCGGTCTTCGGCCGGGGCGCCGCCTTCTGGTTCCTGCTGCCCGCGGAAGGACCGGTGCGCCGGGCGTCTTGAATCGAGCCGCCACCCGACTACCCTTCACCGTATGGAAGCCCGCCGCCTGCTCCGGTTGTTGCTGATCCTGGTCCTCCCGGTTGCCCTGGCCGGGACGCCACGAGTGTCGGCGTTTCCTCAGCAGCTGCCGCTCCGGCCAGTCGCTGGATCCGAGAACGTCATCAGTGCGCCGCGGCAATCGCTTCCCGCACCGGTCCACGACGAGTCTACCTGCGCGTTCTGTCAGGCGGCGGCCTTCGCTCCGCACGCATCTTCACCGGCGTGTGGCCTCCCCGAAGCCTGGAGCGCAGAGCGCTCCGAGCTCCCATCACGCCACGACCGCCTGGCTCACTCGGGGTCGTTGCGCCCACCCAGATCCCGGTCCCCACCAGCTCTCCGAGACGGCTGATTCGCTGCGCCGGAAATCGGCGTGAATCTCTCATTCTCGGAGGACCACATGCACTTCCGTGCTCGCACGGCCACATTGCTGGCCGTCTGCTGCCTGGGAGCCGCGTCGAAGGTCAATGGACAGCAGCCCACCACGTACGATGCGCTGGCCCGGCGTCTGGCCAGCATCACCGCGCGAATCGACTCACTCGAGTCAGGCATGTGTCCGGCGCCGGCGCCGGCGCGTCCGATCAGACGTTCCGGCGACGCTCGGGCCGACAGCCTGGCAGCGGGACTGGATCGACTGGACCGGAGAGTGGAAAACCTGCGCGCCGGTCGGTGCCAGCCGGGAGCGGCGCCCGAAGCGGCGGCCCAGCCGGCGGACACGACGAACGATCTGGCGGCATTGCGCGCGGCCGCTGCCGCGGCGGCTGGCCAGCCTCCGCCTCGGGAGGCAGGAGATACGACGACCCCGCAGCCGGCCGCGGTGGCCCCAACTCAACCATCCGGCGGGCCCCGAGGTGCCAACCTGCTCAACCCGGAGATCAGCGCTACCGGGGACATCCGTCTCGTTGCGCGAGACGGCCGCCAGCACGACAACGGCGTTGCTCGCGAATTCGAGGTGGGCTTCCAATCGGCCCTCGATCCCTACTCCAACACCAAGATCTTCCTCACCTTCGAGCAAGACGCGGTGGGAGTCGAGGAGGGCTACGTCTACTGGACCGGCCTACCCGGCCGCATCCGGCTCGACGTGGGCAAGTTCCGGCAGCAGGTCGGCGATCTCAATCGCTGGCACCTCCATGCATTGCCCGAGACCGAGTACCCCCTGGTCTACCAGCGCTTCTTCTCTCCCGAGGGGTTGAGCGGCGTCGGCCTTTCCTTATACACCAACCTGCCGTTCTCCCTCGCCGGCGCGACCCATGAAGTCTGGTTGCAGGCAACGACGGCCGAGAGCGACTCACTCCTAGGCGGCGGCCACCAGCCGGTGCTGCTCGGGCGGCTGCAGAACTTCTGGCAGCTGAGCCGAACCACCTACGCGCAGGTCGGGATCACCGCGCTCGGCGGCAACAACGAGGACATCGGGCTCTCGAGCCGCGTCATCGGTCTCGATTTCCGGGCCACCTATCGCCCGCCGGAAACCGGCACCCGGAAGGACATCACCTTCCGGGCGGAGGGCTACCGGTTCCACGCCTCCGAGCTGGGGGCGACCACCAACCGGTACGGCGCGTTCCTGGACCTGCAGGCGCGCACTAGCCAACGCTGGGCGCTGGGGGCCCGGTATGATCACGTCGAAGCACCCCGCGGGCCGGCCAATACGGAATGGCGGATCACCCCCAACATCACGTGGACGGAGAGCGAGTTCGTCTACCTGCGGTTGGAGGGCGAGCATCGTCACAGCGATCTGGAGGGCACGCACAATATGCTCTCCCTGCAAGCCGTGTGGGCGATGGGCCCGCACAAGCACGAGACGTACTGAAGGCGGGGAAGCGGGGAAGCGGGGAAGCGGGGAAGCG
>DASYVW010000046.1:0-2704 GCA_035936675.1 Gemmatimonadales bacterium | reverse complement strand
CGGGCGCTCCCAAGCCGAGGTTCTCCATACTCCGCTAACGGGGGTGGATCTGCTGGCGCGGCGAAAGGCCGGAGTTCCGCTGGTGACGCTCGGCGTTTACGTGCCGCGTGCCGAGTTCGATCCGCCATCTCAGGCCGGTCTCGGAGCCTTGTCCATCCGCAGCTCCGTGCGCGGCGCGGGTGACCTCGAAGCCGGCGAGCTGGCATTCGCCTTTGAGCGTCTGGGTGGCACCCTCGGCGCCACCGTCGCCTCCGACTGGCTCGGCTTCGGGGCCACGGTCCTGAACGAGCATCTCGGCGAGGCGGCCGCCCTGCTGAAGCTGGTGCTCGAGAGCCCGCGGCTCAGAGATGGAGATGTCACCACCGAGCGGGACCTCATGGCCGTCGAGGCCGAGCAGGCAGCGGACGACATGTTCCGCTATCCGTTCCAGCTGGGATTCGCTGCCGCCTTCGGCGACGCGGGCTACGGGATCCCGGTGAGCGGTCTGCCGCACACGCTTCCCGGCATTGCGCCCTCTCAGGTTCGAGCGTGGCATGAGCGAGCACTCTTGGGCGTACGTCCGGTCGTCATCGCGGTAGGCGACGTCGATCCCGACCACGCCAGCGCGACACTCGCTGGCGTGTTTCGTGATCGCCCTGCGCTGCCTGACCGGCGTCATCTGGCACCGGTGCTGTGGGCGGGCGGCAATGTCGAGGACTCGACGAAGGTGGTCAACCGGGAAAAGGCCCAGTCGGCGGTGGCAATGATCTTCCCGGGGCCGAGCCGGCGCGACCCCGATCGCATCGCCGGCGAGGTGTGGGCCGCCGTGGCCAGCGGCCTGGGCGGGCGAATGTTCGAAGCCCTGCGCGACCGGCGCTCACTGGCATATACGGTTCTCGCGACGAGCTGGCAGCGGGGTCGTGCGGGCGCGCTGGTGACGTACATCGCCACCTCGCCCGAACGCGAGGAAGAGGCCCGGGGGGCGATGCTGGACGAGCTGGAGCGCTTCACTCAGACGCCGGTCAGCGACGCCGAGCTGAGGCAGGCGGTGAACTATCTGTCGGGCCAGGCCGAGGTCGGGCGGCAGAGTGGCGGGGCGCTGGCCGGAGAAATTCTCGAGGCCTGGATGATCGGCAACGGGCTCAGCGACCTGGAGAATCCGGGCGCTGCCTTTCGTGCAACAGGCGCGGATGATGTATCGCGAGTCGCGCAGCGTTATCTGCGGCGCTCGAAGCGGGCGGAGGGGGTGGTACGCGGAACCGGACTCAGCTCCCGAGCCGGCGGCTGATCACGCTGATTCCCTTGCTGACGTCCGCCGGGGCACGCGCGATGATTTCCACGAGGCAGACTCCTTCCGCCGGCGCCCCGTGGAGAACGATGTGGCCCTCGAGGCAGAGGAGAGCGACCGCGATTGCCCCGGCTCCCTCGCGCACGACCGGTGGTCCCAGCGAAGGCATTCCGACCGCTCCCGCCGCCGATACCACCAGAGCCGAGAGAGCGTCAGCATCCCGCAGCCGGGCAGGATCCACCGAGGTGAGCTCGAGCAGTTGGTGATTGAAGCTCATGAGGCACCCATTTGCGTCAGGCCCGGGCGGGAAATGCCGCCACGGCTTCCCGATAGCCTTCCGGAACTCCGACATCGAAGAACTTGGCTGGGCTGATCATCCCGGCCAGCGTACCCCGGCCGGCAAGGCGCTGGAGCACGGGGACGTCGTCGAGCTCCACGCCAGGTCCGAGACTACGCCCCACTTCGTCGAACTCGGCGAGGACGTTGCCCGAGAAGGCCATTCGGCCGACCGGCGTGACCGCCACCTGGTCACCCGTGGCGTCGAACCGGCCGGCCCCCTTGTCCGCGATAGCCGTGACCCGAAGACTGCCATCCGGCTCCTTGCGAACGGCGGCCCGGCCGGTCGCGCCTTTGGAGCTGGCGTCCGTCCGCTCGATCTCCGCCAGGAGGACAGTGGTCAGGCCGGTTTTCCGGTAGGTGGAGATCAGTGCGGCCGTAGGGTTGGTTCCCTGGAAGAGGTTATCGGGCAGAAGTGCGACGAACGACGACCCGCCGAGGTTGTCGCGCGCCCGGAGGAATGCGTCGCCCAGCCCGCGCGGATGATCCTGCGGCACAAACTCGAGCTCGAGCGGACCCTGATAGTTCCGGGCCACGGTCTCGAGCATCGGCTTGTGCGGGTTGGTGATGATGATAGCCCGCAGCAGCCCGGCATCGGCCGCCTCGTCCAAGGTCCAGTACAGGACCGGCTTCAGCCCCACTGGAAGTATCTCTTTCGGCAGCCAGCGGGTGATCGGATGTAACCGGGTACCGAGCCCCCCGCACGGAATCACTGCCGTGTCGAGCATCATGAGCGGTTCGAGGTCACCGAGGGAAGCGGGGGCAGGCGAACGACCTGGGTATCTTGTACGCTCACGTTCGCGGGGGGAGCAGCGTGTCCGAAGCTAGTCCTGGTCCGAGGGGCGAGCAAGGTCGCGTGCACTGGACGCCGGCCGATTTCCTGAGTGCCATGCGGATCCCGCTGGCCGTCGCATTCCTTCTTGCGCCGGACTCCAACTGGCGGCTCGGCGTCCTGGCAGCCTCGGTCCTCAGCGACCTGCTCGACGGGCCGCTCGCACGGCGATTCGGCAGCTCGGCATTGGGCCCCGTGGTCGATCCGATCGCCGACAAGCTGTTCATGGCCTGTGCCTTCGGTGTGGTGGCGTTCTCCCGGAGGTTGGA
>DASYVW010000045.1:0-2712 GCA_035936675.1 Gemmatimonadales bacterium | reverse complement strand
GACCGGATCAAGCCTGCCGCAGCCGGGGTGACCGCTACCCGTGTGGCCATTGCCATCTGCCTCCGAGTGGAGGAGCGCGGCCCCAGGCTACGACCGCGCCCGCACCATCTCACCTGGGTTAGAAGAATCCCAGCGCCTTGGGGCTGTAACTCACTAGCAGGTTCTTGGTCTGCTGGTAGGGATCGAGCATCATCCGGTGGGTCTCGCGGCCGATCCCCGACTGCTTGTAGCCGCCGAACGCCGCGTGAGCCGGATAGAGGTGATAGCAGTTGGTCCACACCCGGCCTGCCTTGATCCCGCGGCCCATGCGGTATGCGGTGGCTCCATCACGAGACCAGACGCCGGCGCCGAGGCCGTAGAGGGTGTCGTTCGCGATGGCGAGCGCCTCCTCTTCGGTCTTGAATGTCGTGACCGACAGCACCGGCCCGAAGATCTCCTCCTGGAAGATCCGCATCCGGTTGTTGCCCGCGAAGACTGTCGGCTCGACGTAGAACCCGCCGCTCAGCTCGCCTTCTTCCACGCGCCGCTCGCCACCAATCAAGAGCTGCGCCCCTTCCTTCTTCCCGATATCGAAGTATGAGAGGATCTTCTCCAGCTGGCAGTTCGAGGCCTGGGCCCCCACCATGGTCTGCGGATCGAGCGGATGGCCGCCGCGAACCGCCTTGACGCGCTCGATGGCTCGCTCCATGAAACGATCATAGATGGACTCCTGGACCAATGCCCGCGACGGGCAGGTGCACACCTCGCCCTGGTTGAGGGCAAACATGGTGAAGCCCTCAAGCGCCTTGTCGAAGAAGTCGTCGTCCGCGCTCAGCACGTCGGCGAAGAAGATGTTGGGCGACTTGCCACCCAGCTCCAGGGTCACCGGGATGATGTTCTGGGAGGCGTATTGCATGATGAGCCGGCTGGTGGTCGTCTCGCCGGTGAAGGCCACCTTGGCGATGCGGGGGCTCGATGCGAGCGGCTTCCCCGCTTCAACTCCGAATCCGTTCACTACGTTAAGTACCCCGGGGGGCAGCAAGTCCGCAATCAGCTCGGCCAATACGAGGATGGACAGCGGCGTTTGCTCGGCCGGCTTGAGTACCACGGCGTTCCCCGCGCCGATGGCGGGTGCCAGTTTCCAGGTGGCCATGAGCAGGGGAAAGTTCCACGGAATGATCAGCCCCACCACACCGAGCGGCTCGTGGAAGTGATACGCGACGGTCGTTTCATCCAACTGCGATAGCGTGCCTTCCTGCCCACGGAGGCAGCCCGCGAAGTAACGGAAGTGATCGATCGCGAGCGGCAGGTCGGCCGCCCGGGTCTCCCGAATTGGTTTCCCGTTGTCCAGCGTCTCGACCGTGGCGAGCAGCTCGAGGTTCTCCTCCATTCGATCGGCAATCCGATTGAGAATGCGGGCCCGCTCTGCCGGCGGGGTCTTCCCCCAGCTTGGAGCCGCCGCGTGCGCCGCGTCGAGGGCAAGGTTGATGTCCTCGGCGCTCGACCGGGGTATCTCGCACAGGGGCTGCCCCGTGATAGGCGTGATGTTGGTGAAGTAGGATCCCTTCACCGGAGGGAGGAACCTGCCGCCGATGAAATTGCCGTACCTTGCCTTGATCCCCGTCCGCTTGGCCGCTGCCTTAGTGCTGAAGGCCGGCGTGGACTCAACGGGTCTGAGTACTGATGTGGCCATTTGTCGTCTCCTGTCGCGTGACTGGTGGGGCCGGATTCGCGAGCCGCCCCTTGGGGCTGGTATTGCAGGACGAACAAATCTTGGCTGGTGGGGCACTGGGAAGGGTGAAAGCGAGATGAAGATGCCTTTACGACCGAACAGTACGCAGGAAAGGTTCACGCTGTCTTAAGGGATCTGGGTGATGGTCCTGTTCGTGGTGCTTCTCGCGCCACTCTGGGCCGCCCGCATGCGGGGCCTTCTCGGCGCTCAAGGGTCGGGATGAGAAAATCAGGTTCTCCCGGCACTCCGCTGGCGTCGCACTTGGGGGAGCCGGGCACGGACGATGATGTGCTCCGGTGCTTTCGTAAAGACACCTTCACTCCACTTTCATCTTCCTTTAGATCCTCAGCACCAACATTGAAGCACCGTCCTTGGAGGTGCCCTGTGCCCGTCCTGACGAAAGACGTGTGGGAGGTCTCGGAGCAGGACTTCCCCAACACCGCTCCGATCCAGACCCAGCTCCGTTTCCTGCTACGCTACGCCATCCTGGCTCCTTCGACCAAGAACAGCCAGCCCTGGGTCTTCTCGGTGCAGAGGAACCGGGTCCATCTCATCGCCGATCTCAGGCGGGGCCAGCCGATTGCGGACCCCGGCCGGCGCGAGCTCTACATCAGCCTGGGCTGCGCGCTGGAGAACCTGCTCGTGGCAGCCGAGCACTTCGGCTTTCGACATGGGATCACCTACTTCCCCGAGCCGGGCCATGACGAGCTGGTGGCTACGGTAGTCTTCGCGCCGGGAGGCGTACCATCCCACGCCCGGGCGGGGGCCAAGTTGAGCGCGATCCTCCGGCGCCACAACGACAACGGCGTCTTCCGCGACGAGCCGGTGCCGGAGGAGTTGCGCCGGCGGCTGGCGGCCTGCTGCGTGGAGCCCGAGCTGCGGCTCAACCTGACCGACGACCGGCATTTCCGCCGCTGGATCGACGCGCTCACCCTCGAGGCCGACCGGGTCGAGTTCGCCAACCCGGCGTTCCGGAAGGAGCTGGGCTACTGGATCGGCCA
>DASYVW010000044.1:0-2133 GCA_035936675.1 Gemmatimonadales bacterium | reverse complement strand
CCCACGATGATGAGGCCGTGAAGCACCAGCGACAAGATCGTCTGCCCCAGCGTGCGCTGGTTCTTCTGCTTCGATTCGATCAGGTTCTCGAACACGCAACTACCTCCAGGGGGAGGGTGATCGTGTCCCGAAAGTAAGGCCAGCCGGCTACAACGGGTTTGCCGCTAGATGACAATTCGATTACAGCCGGATTAGCGGTTCTGAAATCGGATTGTGTGACGCACCACTGCGCCGCCGGCCAGCCCGCATGCCGGTTTGAAACTGGCCCCGAGCACAGCCCTCAATAGACGACATTGCGACCGCGGGGTCTGTGCTGGCGATCACCCGAGCCGGCCCGAGTCGGCCCGGCCGGTGTAGTCGATAACCTACTCCAGCTTTACCTCGCCGGTAATACCCGCCCGAAGAACCGGTTGCGGCGCATGAATCTAGGAGACCTCCACTCGCGCCTTCGGCAGCCGGATGATGAACATCGTCCCCCGGCCCGGCCGGCTCTGCACCGTGATCGCCCCGCCGTGTGCCTCCACGATCCACTTGGCGATGGCCAGGCCCAGGCCGACACCGGGCCGGTCGCCGGTCCGCGAGCGCGCCGGATCGGCCCGCCAGAACCGCTCGAAGATGTGGGGCAGGTCGCCCGCGGCGATGCCTATCCCGGTGTCCCGCACCGTGAAGGTGACCGCGTCCTCATTCTCCTCCAGCGCGAGCGTGAGAGATCCTCCTCGAGGAGTGTACTTGATCGCGTTGGTCACGATGTTGAGCAGCATCTCCCGGATCCGATGCCGGTCCACCGCCAGACGCACTGGAGTCTCCGGCATCGTGTGCACCGCAGTCACGCCCGCTTCCTCGCCCAGGATCCCGGCGGTCTCGGCCACATCGGCCACCACCTCGCGCAGGTCGCACTCCTCCACCGCCAAGGGCGCCCGTCCTTCATCCGCTCGCGCCAGGGTGAGCAGGTTCTCCACCATCTCGGTCATCTGATTGATCTGGGCCAGCGTCTCGTCCAGTGACTGGAGGATCTCCGAGGGAGTACCGGGATGCACCAGGGCGCGCTCCACTCCTGCTCGCAGCACCATCAGCGGCGTCTTGAGCTCGTGACTCGCATCGGCGGTGAACCGGCGCAGGCTGGCAAAGCTCTGCTCCAGCCGGGCCAGCATGCCATTCACCGTCAGGGCCAGGCGAGCCATTTCGTCGCCCGAGAGGGGCACCGCCAACCGACGGTGGAGACTGCGTCCGTCCGAGATCGCGTCGACCTCGTCCATGATCCCCTCGACCGGCCGCATGCTGCTGCCGGCGAGCCAGTAGCCGACCAACCCGGCGCCCACCAGGATCACTGGGGCAATGAGCAGCATGGAGCGCAGCAGATCGGTCGGACCGAACGAGGCCTGCCTGGTGGGTGTGGCCACCAGCAAACCACCAATGCCGGGGCCGGCATCATCGACCGGAACCACGAGGTAACGCACCTTGCCGTTCGGAGGTCCCAGGGCGAGCACTCCCCCGTGCCGGATAAGCGGCAGCGTGTCGAGCGAAGCGGTGAGTCGCTGGAGCGTTTCGGCGTTGAGGGACCGGGTGACGTCGGAGAGCGCCAGCACCTGGCCGGCGGTGTCGGCGACGACGAGGTAGTCGCGGGCCGGTTCCAGATACGCGCTGATGGCGGGGTCGAGCGACAGTCTCAGGCCGGAGTTGGTCACGATCCGGCCGAGCACCTTGTATGACTGGGTCAGCCAGCGATGGGCGAGATCGGACTCCAGGCTCAGGCGTTGGTCCAGCTCCCGGACGCTGGCCTGACGGCGCTCGATGTACAGCGCGGTGCCGAAGGCAAGCACCGTCACCGCGAGGGCCACCGTATACCACACGGTGAGCCGGCGGCGGATGGTGGTCATCTCATGCCTTCACCACGTACCCGACGCCACGCACCGTGTGTACCAGCTTCTGGGTCTGCCCCGAATCGACCTTCTTGCGCAGCCGATTGATCACCACGTCCACGATGTTGGTTCCGGGATCGAAGTGGTAATCCCAGGCATACTCGGTGATCAACGTGCGGGACATGACCCGGCCGGCGTGCCGCATGAGGTACTCGAGCACAGTGTACTCCTTGGGAGTGAGCTCGATCTGCTCGCCCGCGCGGCGGACTTCGCG
>DASYVW010000043.1:0-1516 GCA_035936675.1 Gemmatimonadales bacterium | reverse complement strand
GGCTCGAGTCCTTCGCACACGTCGGTGATCAGATCGAGCCGGGCAAAGCCGTCGCGGGTTCCCTGGAGGAACAGCATCGGTACATCCACCCGGTCGAGGTGGTCGGCCCGGCTGGTGCCGGGTTGGCCAGGCGGATGCAGCGGGAAGCCGAGGAAGACCAGGCCCCTGACGCCGGCGAGCGGCGCCTCCGCCGCCGCGCCCGAGGTCATTCTTCCGCCCAATGACTTCCCTCCTGCGATGAGAGGCAGCTCCGGCTCCAGCTCCGCCGCCTTTGCCACCGCTGCGCGTACGGTGGCCTGGAGCACGGGGGGATAATCGGGACGCTTATGGCCGGCCTCGAGATAAGGGAACTGATACCGGAGCGTAGCGATGCCCCGGCCAGCCAGCGTTTCCGAGATCGACTCGAGAAAGCGGTGGCGCATGCCGGCTCCTGCCCCGTGCGCGAGCACATAGAGGAGCCAGGCATCCGGCGGCCGCACCAGGATAGCGGAGACCGAGCCGATCTTGGCAGAGACGAGTAGCTGGATATCCATGGATGTCATTCCGATGGAGCGTAGCGACCGAGGAATCTACTCAGCGGTCCACCGGAGCGGACGGGGTAGATTTTCTCGCTGCGCTCGAAATGACATCTCGTCTTTCAGTCACGACCCCCGCTTTGCCAACCGTTCCAACGCCGCTGCTAGATCCGGCTCCTCCTCCAACACTTCCCTGAGCGGGTCGCGCTTGAGCTTTGTCATTCGCGAGGGCGCCGTCTTGATGGTGAAGGACCGAATGTCCAGACCAGGCTTCACCTCGCTCCAGCGAAGCGGCATGGACACCGGCGCACCGGGAAGCGGGCGCACGCTGAAAGGCGCCACAATCAGACGTCCTGCCCCAATCTGGAGATAGTCGATATAGACCTTGCCGCCTCGCCGCGAGACCTGCCGGGTAACGGTCGAGATCTCCGGCAGCTCCGCGGTGACCAGCCGGGCCAGAAGCTCTCCGAGGCTCCGTGCCTCGTCGTAGCGGCACTGACCGCCGAGGGGAATCAGCACGTGGAGACCGGACGAGCCGCTGGTCTTCACCAGATTGGGCAGGCCGATCTCCTTGCATAGGGCGTGCAGGGTCTGAGCGACTTTAATCACGTCGGAGAACGGGGCGTCCTTGGGATCCAGGTCCAGGACACACCAGTCCGGCCGGTCGATCTTCGCCGTCCGGCTGGCCCAGACGTGGAGCGGAATCGTCCCCATGTTGATCAGGTAGAGCAACGAAGCCTCGTCGTCACACACGAAGTAATCGATCTCTCGCTCCGCCTGTTCGCTCCACATCCGTTCGGTGCGGATCCAGTCGGGGACGAAACCCGGTGCGTCCTTCTGGAAGAAGGACTTACCCGCGATCCCGTCTGGGTAGCGGGTGAGCACCACGGGGCGGTCGGCCAGATAGGGAAGCATCCAGGGCGAGATCGCGCGGTAATAGTCGATCAGGTTTCCCTTGGTGTAGCCGTCGTCGGGCCAGAAGACCTTGGACAAATTCGTGA
>DASYVW010000042.1:0-1943 GCA_035936675.1 Gemmatimonadales bacterium | reverse complement strand
CCCGGCGTCGGCTCGAAGCTTGAGCACGAACGGACAGCACAACGGACAGCATGGGAGTGCGGGATCACAAAATGAATAACCCCGCTACATCGTAAGTCGCAGCGGGGTCGGTACATTGAAATATGGGCCTGGGTAGAGTTGAACTACCGACCTCACGCTTATCAGGCGGCCCACGTAGGAAACGAATTCCGACGCTATTCCTGTACCGCGCGATCTGCCCGGATTGCTTGCCGCGGATGCCGTGATCTCTCGGGATCAATCGACACCACAATCGACACCACCGATCCTTCATGCGAACCCCCGAAGGCCCACCACTAAGAGATCTAGCCACGCATGGACAGCTCGTCGTCGACCACCAGGACGGTGGCGCCGTGCCAAATCGGCCCATGCGGGACTGCGACTCGATCCGTGCGGCCCTCCGGGTACACCGAATTACCCGCCCTTACTTCTTCTCAGGAGTCCTCTTCGCTGGCGGCTGGTCGCTCTTGAACACATCACGGTTCTTCGCGATGTACGACTCCCAGTTAGGCGGGACCTCCTCCTCCGTGAAGATCGCCGTGACCGGGCACTCGGGCACGCACGCCCCGCAGTCGATGCACTCGTCGGGCTCGATGTAGAGCTGGTCTTCGCCCTCGTAGATGCAGTCGACCGGACACACGTCCACACACGACCGGTCTTTAACGCCAATACAGGGTTCGGCGATCACGTACGTCATAGGTTGCTCCTCTAGGGTACCCCTGGCCAGCAGGCACCCTTCAGCGCAGTCCCCGCCGCTTCGCTGGTTTGCGGGCGGCTCGCTCGGCGAGGAGCTGCTCGACGCGCACCCACAGCTCAGGCCGGATGCTGTCGGCCAACTCGATGTTCAACTTGCCGAGCATCACGGCGATGGCCCCCGTGTCGAGCCCGGCGATCCGCGCCTCCTCGATCACCGCCGCGAAGTGGATGCGGGCCTCGCGGATCATCCGCCCGAACACGGACCCGTCAGGGCGTTCGCCCAGGGCCAGCGCCAGGAGATAGAGATCGCGCGCGCCATCCAGCCGCTGCGCTAAGTAGCCCCGGGTCTCGGGCGGCAGTTCCCTCGGCAGGTGAAGTGTCGGCTCAGCCATGGCGTGCTCCTTCCCGTGGGCTACTCGTCGCGCATCATGAACGCTGTGGCCAGGGCGAACGCGACCGCCCCCGGGGAATGACATCAGGGCCCCGGCCAGCTGCAGCTCTACCAGGGCGGAGAGCCCGCTGTATGAGCGGGTTAGGCCTCAGTCTCACGACAAATCATCAACTGAGCAATCCTGCACTTGCCCATCGATGATGCGCCGTCCGCGGTCACAACAACCCGCGATGGCCCCCAATTCGGTGGAGTATGTGATGGGAGCGCTGAAGGCCCGTAAGCCCCTACGCCGGCCAATTAGGAGATCTACGGTCCAACGTCCGGAGCCACGTATCTGAAACGTGCGCGCCGTGATTGCAAAGCCCTTATAGCAGACAGGATTCATCGGCACACTCGGGCACAGGGACACCCTGGAGTATAGCTAAGTATTCGGGTGAACGAACTGAGGACTAAGCAATGGCCGAAGAGCGAACGGAGACCGGCGATCGCGTGAACGGTCGAGGGAGAGGTCGGCGGAAGGAAGGCATGCTGAAGCCCGGAACGATCGACCGAGACAACCCGGGCTTGTTGTCCGGGTTGTCTCGTCTATAAGCCTAACAACTCAACGGGTCATCAGGTTTTAAGTCTCTTGGTCTTGGTTTCCGCGACACCTGTTTTGATGGCGACCTTCACAGCATCTTCCATCGGATCTTTGAAGGGCACCTCGCCCCTCACCAAGAGGCGCTAGGGCGTGCATACTGGGCTGGAAGACTCGCGCGTCGGCCCTGTATCTAGCTTCTCACTGATACAGGAGCCAGACTATGGCGGGTGACAGCTCGATGCGCCTATGACCTCGTCG
>DASYVW010000041.1:0-1957 GCA_035936675.1 Gemmatimonadales bacterium | reverse complement strand
ACGGCTCGGGTGGCTTGTACGCCGGTGCTGCAACCCCCGAGCGGCTCTCTTCGACACTTCTGTCAATGACGGCGTGGAGCTCGACTGGGGTGCTGCTGGCGACATTCAAGCTCTCCCCTATCCCGCCGAGCGGCACGCGGGTGACCGGAAACGTCCAATTGCAAAACCAGGCACTGGGTAAGGCACAGGGGGGTTGGTCATTCATCGCGCCGTGACTTCTTCCAAAGGCAGCCTACCGCCTGATAATGTTGCGCGATCCGTTTCGGATCTCCGCATCCTTGAGGAGCCTGATGCAGAATTAACTCTGCCGGCTTCTGAAGAAACGAATCTGAGCGACCTCGAGCATCGGGCTCGGGAGATTCTCGCGAGACCGGTTTACGATTTTGTCTCGGGAGGTGCCGATGACGAGGTGACTCTCCGGGATAACGAGGCCGCTTGGACGCGAATACGGCTCCGTCCTCATGTCCTGCAAGGGGTGGATCGAGTCTCCACCCGGACCACTCTTCTGGGCACCCCGCTGGGCGCACCGATCATCGTTGCTCCCTTCAGCTACCAGCGCCTCATCCATGCTGAAGGCGAGGTTGCCACCGCCCGTGGCGGAGCGGCCGCCGAAAGCCTGCTGGTTATCTCGACTCGGGCGACTGTGAGTCTGGAGGAGATCGCAAGCGCGGCACCCAACCTGCCTCGATGGTTCCAGGTTTATATCCTGCGCGATCGTGGGTGGACAGCAGAGCTCGTCCTTCGAGCTGCGGCTTCAGGATGTCGGGCCCTGATGCTTACAGTTGATGCGCCGGTTATCGGGCGCAATCATCGCGCTGAGCGCAGTAGGTTCAGCTTTCCTCAATCCCAACTGGCGAATCTGGGGTCGGGGGTTCCTGTGGATCCGACAGAGCTGCAGTCTTACAGCGGCGCCGAGCACGACCCGGCGATCGGCTTGGATGATATCGGTTGGCTCCGCCAAGTCGCGAATTTGCCGGTCATAGTTAAGGGCGTACTTCGGGGTGACGACGCTGCAGCCTGTGTCGAGGCTGGAGCCGACGCGGTGGTCGTATCCAATCACGGGGGAAGACAACTGGATACGTCGATTGCAACGGCTGATGCGCTCCCCGATGTGGCGGAAAGCGTCGGCTCTCGGGCACAGGTATATGTGGACGGCGGAATCCGGCGAGGTACGGACATCTTGAAGGCACTTGCACTCGGGGCCGATGCGGTTTTGGTGGGACGGCCGGCGATCTGGGGCTTGGCAGTGGCCGGTGCGGAAGGGGTGTTTGCCGTTCTCGATACCCTGAGACAGGAGTTAGTCCGTGCGATGATGCTGTGCCAGACATCAACCCTGCAGAGTATTTCTTCCGACCTTCTCGTGCTGGACAACCGAGCTCACCCACCATCCCGGACAGCCGTTCCCCGCAGCCTCTAGCAGCGATTCGGCAGAACACTCAGTATCCGAGCACGGGATCCACTAACCCTTCCAGGGATTCGCCGCGGGCAAAGTGGCGTACGTTCCGAAAGACCAACGCCCTGTACTCGGGTAAGGACATATCGAGCGTGTTGGCAACGTGTGGAGTGATGATGGCGTTTTTTAATGACCAGAGCGGATGCTCCTCCGGTAGTGGCTCGGGATCCGTCACGTCCAGTCCCGCTCCCCCAATGAGCCCCTCTTCGAGGGCCTCTACCAGCGCGACAGTGTCGATCAGTCCACCTCGCGCCACATTGATCAGCCATGCCGTGGGGCGCATCTGCGCCAGCATCTGTCGACTGAACAGGTGCCGGGTGTCGCGAGTCAGAGCTGCCGCCAGGATGATGAAGTCTGCCTGGGGAACCAGTTGTTGAAGGCCATCTGCCGAGACGGTGACCTCCGCTCCGGAGACGGGAGTTCCGGAACGGTTTGCCGCGAGGACTCGGACGTCAAGATTGGTAAGGAGGGATACCAAGGCTCGTCCGATACCTCCGGTTCCCA
>DASYVW010000040.1:0-1695 GCA_035936675.1 Gemmatimonadales bacterium | reverse complement strand
AACCAATGGGGCGAATCTAGCGCCCACCCTCTGGGTGGGCTTTTCCATTGAACCGTATTACCGATAGCCCGGCCCTCACGGGCCGGGCTACGACTTGGCGCGGTCCTCCGGACCGCGGGCACTCCGCCTACCAGCAGAACTCCACTTTCCGAGACCTGGACGTGAAGTTGTTCCCACGATGCTACCCTCTGGGATGAAACTGCTTATGGACCGATCGCAGATACTCGCGATCTACGTGGGTGTAGATCTGGGTGGTAGACAGGTCGGCATGGCCCAACATCTCCTGGACCGCTCGGAGATCCGCACCGCCCTCCAGCAGATGGGTCGCGAAGCTGTGGCGGAGGGTGTGCGGCGTGACTCGCTTGGTGATGCCGGCCCGCCGGCTGGCTCGCTTCACGACGCCCCAGGCACCCACTCGCGAGAGGGGCTCCCCTCGCGCGTTGAGTAGGACCCTGCCCTTGCTCTTCCCCCTGTCGAGTGCGGGCCGCTTGGTGTGGAGATAGACCGACACGGCGCCAATCACCGAGCGGCCGATCGGGACCAGCCGCTCCTTCCCGCCTTTACCGAAGATCCGGACCAGATTTTCCGTAAGCAGGAGATCGGTCAACCCGAGACCACACAGCTCAGAGACTCGGAGTCCCGCGCCATACGCCAGCTCGAGCAGTGCCCGATCTCGCCAGGCCAGGGGCTCGTCCACCTGCGGGGACGCGAGCAGCTTTTCCATCTCTGACACGCTCAAGGTGGGAGGAAGGGTGCGCCCGCGCCGGGGACTCTCCAGCCGATCGCTCGGGTCCTCCATCACCCGGCCTTCCCCGACCAGAAAACCAAAATAGGTGCGGATCGCCGATACCCCACGACGGATGGAGGCGGCGCTCAGTCCGAGGTCCTTCAGCAGGTAAACGAAGTCGCGTAGAAGGGAGCGGGTCAGGCGAGCCGGATCTCGTACGCCGCGCGCGGTAGCAAACTCTCCCAGCCGGCGAAGGTCCCGGAGATACGATTCCACCGTGTTGGCGCTGTGTCCCGACTCGAGCGCCAGGAAATCGCGGAATCCCTCGAGCCAGAAGTCCCGATCGATCTGAGCCCGGACAGCCGGTGAGCTCACCGTTCCGGCCTGGTCTGGAGCCGGGCCCGAATCTCGAGGAGATCGGTCTTCCTCAGACCCAACAGCTCTCCCGCGAGGTGCATGAGACGCTCCTCGTGATGGCCGATCGCCCCGTCGCTGAACGCCACGCTCCACATCCGCTCCACCAGCGCCAGTCGCTGGCCTTGGCCGAACCGGTTTCTGAGGCGGCCGGCATACTTGGCGAATCGGGTCCGGCGCTGGTTTTCCGGCTCGGGCGACGGCGGACCCTGAGGGTTGAGTCCCCAACGGTCGCGCAGGTGTGAGGCCACCAGATCGCGGTCGGCCTCGGTAAGCGCCGGGTCGGCGTAGGCAAGCTCCAGGACCAGCAGCGCCGCCGCTTGCTGGGCGGATCCTTCCACGATGTCGGAACCCTCGAGAAAGGATGGTGTGCTGGGATCGAGGGCATCGTGGGTCGCGTGCCAGACCCGTTCCCGCCGTCGCCGTCTCCGGCTGATGACCTGCCACACCACCGCGGCGGCGATGAGCATCAGGGTGATGATGCCAAGAGTCTTGTTCACTCCCAGCATGATCCGGTTGATCCGCCCCCATTCGTTTCCGATTACCGTCCCCAG
>DASYVW010000039.1:0-3491 GCA_035936675.1 Gemmatimonadales bacterium | reverse complement strand
GCCTTCTGGCCGAGCCGATCCCCGACGTCACCCGAGCGCTGGCCCGCCTTCGGATCGAGGGCAGCGTACTCGAAGGAGTCGAGCTGGCAGCGCTGCACCGCGTACTCGGCGCGGCGCGGAGCGTATCCCTCGACCTCAGGCGAGTGACGGAGCTGGCGCCGCGTACCGCGCAGCTCATGCAACCGCTTCCTGACAAGGCGATCGAGCGTCGGCTGGAGCAGTCGCTCGATCCTGACGGCAACCTGCTCGACAGCGCGAGTCCCGGACTAGCCGCGGCGCGGCGTGAGGTCCAGGCGGCCCGACAGCGTCTGCTTCGGCGCCTCGAAAGCCTCCTTCGCGGTCTCGGGCCCAGTGCCGCACCGGCCGATGCATCGGTGACGGTGCGGGGAAACCGCTACGTGATTCCAGTGCGGCGCGATTCCCGCAGCCGTCCACCAGGCATCATCCACGACGAGTCGGGCAGCGCGGGTACGCTGTTCATCGAGCCGTCGGAAACCATTGAGCTGGGCAACGCCCTGCGTGAGGCCGAGGTCGAGGAGGAGCGGGAGACTCTGCGGGTGTTGCGGGAGCTCACCGGCCTGCTTCGGCTCGAGCTCCCTGTCATACGGGGCGCAGTCGAGATGTGCGTCGCCGTGGATGACCTGGTTGCCCGGGCGCGTTACGCCGTCGCGGTCTCCGGCGAAATGCCCCAGGTGGAGCCCGCGCCGGCGACACTCCGGATCGTGAACGGCCGCCACCCACTGCTCCTCTCCGGTGCGCAGTCGGTGGTTCCGTTCGACCTCGAGTTGGACCAGGAGCAGCGAACCCTGCTGATCAGTGGACCAAACACCGGCGGCAAGACAGTGCTTCTCAAAGCCGTGGGCCTCGCGACTGCGCTGGCGGGGAGCGGCGTCATTCCTCCGGTTGGTGTGGGGAGCCGGCTCCCGATCTTCCGGCAGCTGTACGCGGACATCGGCGACCGCCAGTCCATCGCGGCCAGCCTTTCCACTTTCAGTGCGCACGTTCGCATGCTGCGCGGGGTGCTGGAGGATGCTGATGATCGTACGCTGGTGCTGCTCGACGAGATCGGGAGCGGCACCGATCCGGTAGAAGGAGCGGCCTTGGCAGCGGCAACGCTCGTCTTCCTTACCCGGAGGGGAACCATCACGCTGGCGACGACCCACCTGGGCGCGCTCAAGGACCTGGCCAGTCATGAACCCGGTGTGGTCAATGCGTCGCTCCAGTTCGACGCGGCAACACTGACGCCCACGTTCCGCTTCATGAAGGGGGTGCCGGGGCGCTCCTACGGCCTCTCGATCGCCCGGCGCCTGGGCGTGGCCCGGGACATCCTGGATGACGCCGAGGCGCGGGTGCCGGACGCCGAGCGGAGGCTGGACGCCCTGTTGGCGGCCGTGGAAGAGCGGGAACGTCAGCTCCGGGCCGAGCAAGCGGCGATAGCCGAGCGGACGGTGGAGCTGGACTCGCTCGCCGCGCGCCTGGGTGTGCAGGAGGCGTCCCAGGCAGCTCGTGAAGCAGAGCTCAAGCGCCGGGAGAAGGACGCCGAGCGCGAGGGCCGTCGACAGGCCCGCACCTATCTGATGGAGGCCCGGCAGCGAGTGGAGGAGGCGCTCGGTGCGGCCCGTGGCGCGGCTGATGATGCAGCGGCCCGTGAGGCTCGGAGACTGGTGGAGGACGGGATTCGGGAGGAAGGGGAGGCGCTGGCGCTGAGCGGGGCAGTGGGGCGGGTGCCCTCTGGGCGGGTGGGCGGCGGGGCAGAACCTCTCGAGATTGGTTCCAGAGTTCGACTGGAAAGTGGCGGTGCCGGAGACGTGGTTGAAATCCGGTCAGATGGGAAAGTCGTGGTCGCGGCTGGTTCAGTTCGAATGGTGACTGATGCTTCGGGGCTGACGTTGGTGGGCCGCGACGACAAACGCAAAGCTCGATTGGATACTGCCCCGCTGCCAACCGCCCAGCGGGCACCCGGCCCAGCTGCCCCGCTCGAAATCGACCTTCGCGGCATGACGGGCGACGAAGCGGAGGTGGCCACCGTGGCCGCCGTGGACGCAGCCGTGTTGGCGGAGCAGCCCTTCCTCCGCGTCATTCACGGCATGGGCACTGGGGTAGTACGCGAGAGGGTGCAGCGGGTGGTGGCAGGGGATCGCCGGATCTCACGCTACAGCTTCGCCCCCCGCAATCAGGGCGGCACCGGCGTCACCATCGTCGAGTTCTCCGCGTGAGCATGATTCCGGACGAGACCATCGAGCAGGTCCGCGACAGCGCCGATATCGTGGGACTCATCGGGGAGTCGGTGCAACTCAAGCGCACCGGCACGGACTACCGTGGCCCCTGTCCCTTTCATGGAGGCACCCACCGGAACTTCACCGTGATTCCCAAGAAGGGCCGGTACTACTGCTTCGTGTGCCACGAATCGGGCGACGTGTTCTCCTGGCTGATGAAGCGATTCGGAATGGACTACCCGGGTGCGGTGCGCGAAATCGCCCGGCGCACCGGCATACTGATTCCGGACCGGCCTGGGCGTGCGGGACCGGACCCGCACGAGCCGCTCTACGGGGCGGTGGCTGCCGCGAACGATTGGTTCACCCGCCAGCTGCTCGAGCTGCCGGACGCGAAGCTGGCCCGGGAGTACCTCGAGGGCCGGGACATTCCGCTGGACACCGCGGCCGTGCTTGGGTTGGGCTACGCTCCGCAGGGAAAGGTGTTCCTGACGGCGATGGCCGAACTCGGCATCGACGAGCGGGTGCTGCTCCAGGCGGGCCTGGCAGCCCAGCGGGACGACGGCCAGGTGAGTCCGCGCTTCAGGGGGCGGCTGCTCTTTCCCATCCACGATCTGCGGGGCCGGGCAGTGGGATTCGGCGGAAGGCTGCTGGGGCCGGGTGAGCCGAAGTACCTCAATTCCCCGGAGACCGAGATCTTCCACAAGGGCAAGCAGCTGTACAATCTGCACCTGGCCAAGATGCCGATCCGAAAGGAGGAGACGGTCATTCTGGTGGAAGGGTATTTCGACGTGCTCCGGCTGGCGCTTGCCGGGATCGAGCATGTGGTGGCCCCGCTTGGCACGGCGTTGACGGCGGACCAGGCAGCCCTGCTCAAGCGATTTGTGAAGGAGGCCACACTCCTCTACGACAGTGACAGGGCCGGGCTCCAGGCAACCTTTCGCGCGGGTGACGAGTTGCTTCGGCACGGCTTCCGGGTTCGCGTCGCCACGCTGCCGCCAGGGGAAGATCCCGATACCCTGGTGAAGAAGGGTGGGGTGGAGGCGCTCGAGCCGGTGCTGCGCGACGCTATCGATCTCTTCGAGCGAAAAATTCAGCTGCTCGAGCGTGCCGGCTGGTTCGAGGGATTCGATCGCCGTCGCGACGCGGTGGACCGGCTTCTGCCCACGATCCGCGCCGCGGCCGATCCGATCACCCGTGAGTTGTATCTTTCGCTCGCATCACAACGCTCGGGGGTCAGCAAGGACGTGCTGGAGGATGAGCTGAGGCAAGGCGGGG
>DASYVW010000038.1:0-4617 GCA_035936675.1 Gemmatimonadales bacterium | reverse complement strand
CGGTGGACGACTCCGGCTCGTAGTGCAGGCTGGCGTCGTTGAGCCGCAGCTTTTCCAGCGCGTCGCGGAGGTTCTCGTACTGGTCCGAATCGGTCGGGTAGAGACCGGCAAACACCATGGACTTCACATCGCGGTAGCCGGGCAGGAGCTCGCTCGCGCGGTTGGCCGCATCGAGAACTGTGTCCCCGACTCGGGCATCCCGGACGTCTCGGAGGCTGGCCACCAGGTAGCCCACTTCACCGGCTACCAACGCGCCGGTGGGATGCTGACCCAGCTGGAGGTAGCCGACCTCGTCCACGTGATGCACGTCCTCCGGGTGCGCGCCGAAGCAGATCTCCATTCCCTCACGGACCGCGCCATCTACTACCCGGATGCTGGGCACCGCGCCGCGATACCGGTCGTAGTACGAGTCGAAAATCAGCGCGCGCAGCGGCGCATCATCCCGCCCCGCGGGCGGAGGCACCCGGGCCACGATCGCCTCCAGCAGGTCGGGGACACCAGTGCCCTCCTTGGCCGAGACCGCGAGAATCTCCTCCCGCTTGGCCCCGATCAGCTCCATGATCTCCTTGGCCCGGCCCTCAGGGTCGGCGCCAGGCAAATCGATCTTGTTGAGTACCGGGATGATCTCGAGGCCGGCGTCCATCGCGAGAAAGAGGTTGCTCAGGGTCTGGGCCTGAACCCCCTGGGAAGCATCCACCACCAGAATTGCGCCCTCACACGCGGCAAGAGAGCGGGAGACCTCGTAGGTGAAGTCCACATGACCCGGTGTGTCGATCAGGTTCAGCTCGTATGGGGTGCCATCGCGGGCCGTGTAGTTCATCCGGACCGCATTCAACTTGATGGTGATTCCCCGCTCCCGCTCGAGATCCATGGTATCGAGCAGCTGGTCGCGCATCTGACGCTTCTCGACGGCGCCGGTGGCCTCGATGAGCCGGTCGGCGAGCGTCGATTTGCCATGGTCGATGTGGGCGACGATGCAGAAATTGCGAATTTGGGACTGGGGCATGGGGGGAAGATAGGCGGGGAAGCGGGGAAGCGGGACAGCGGGGAAGGGGAAAGTGGGGAAGTTAGGAAGGACACAATTACTCTTTATCCCAATGTCCACCACCACGCCGACTCATACAGCCGACTTCCCCGCTTCCCCGCCTCCCCGCTTCCCCGCCCAGAAGCTCTCGGGGGACATCGGGATGCTCGCCGTATGTCTCATCTGGGGCCTCAACTTCAGCATCACCAAGATCGCGCTCGATCAGATTCCGCCGCTCCCCTTCACCGCGATCCGTTTCGCTGCCGCCAGCCTGCTACTCTGGTTGGTGCTGCGGGTGGCTGAAGGACCCGCCCAAATTCCTTCCGGTGGGCTGAAGAAGCTGGTGATCCTGGGCCTGGTGGGGAATACCTGCTATCAGCTCGCATTCACCGTCGGTCTCTCGCGGACCACGGCAACGAACAGCGCGCTGATTCTCTCCACCGTACCGACCGTCGTCGCGCTGTTCGCCGGTGCGCTCGGACTGGAGCGAATCACTTCCAAAATGTGGTTCGGGATCGCGCTGGGTACGCTCGGTGTCGCCCTGGTCATCGCCACGCGGGGGGTCGGGTTCGACGTGAAGACCTTGCCCGGAGACCTCCTGACGGTTTTGGCGGTACTCTGCTGGGCCGGCTACACCGTTGGCCTTCGCCGAGTGCCGTCCGGTATCAGCCCACTCCGAGTCACCACCATCACCACGATGGCTGGTACCCCGGTTCTGCTTCTCGCCGGGATTCCAGGCATGCTCCGGTTGCGCTGGGGGACAATCACGCCGGAGGCTTGGCTGGCGTTGGGCTATGCCGCCGTGCTCTCGCTGGTCGTGGCGTATCTGCTGTGGAATCGAAGCGTCAAGGCGGTCGGTGGCACTCGCACGGCCATCTACATGTGCATCACCCCCCTGTTCGCGGTGACTGGAGCGTGGCTCCTCCTGGGAGAACGGCCGCATCCGCTCCAGGGGCTCGGTGCGATCCTGATCGTTGCGGGGGTGCTGCTCACCAGGGCGGACGGGCGAACGGGCTGACAGGCGGACAGTGTCACTTTGAGGGGTGCGTTTTCCTTTGGCTCTCGGTCCGCCAGTCCGCTAGTCCGCTAGTCCGCCCGTCTACTTCCCGCTCCCGCTTTTCTCTTCGACAATCTCCTTATAGCTCTCCGGCTCCCACCGGGGCCGACTGGGCGCATTCCCCACTTCCCGCCCGAGATGGAACAGCAACCGGAGGATTCTTGCCTCCTTCTCGCTGTTGATCTTCTCGGGCGAGTCGGTGACCTGGTGGTAGTCCTCATGGACCCCATTGAAGAAGAACAGAATGGGGACGCCCTTCCGGGCAAAGTTGTAATGATCCGATCGGAAGTAGAAGCGCTCTGCCGGCCATCGGTCATCGATGGCCGTCATGCCGAGCTCTCGGTGCGCGGCATTGACCCGGTTGAGGGTCGCACCGAGGTCGGAGTGCTCCTTTCCTATCGCCACGATGGTGTCGGGCCAGTTGCGCCCGATCATGTCCATGTTGATGTCGGCAACGATCCGGCCAATGGGAACAGGAGGATGCTCGGTGAAGTACTTGCTGCCCCACAGTCCCTTTTCTTCACCGCTCACGGTGAGGAATATGATCGAGCGCTTGGGCCGTGCGCCCGGCCGGCTGAACGCCTTGGCCAGCTCGATGACGCCCACCGTCCCGGAGGCATCGTCGTCGGCACCGTTGTTGATGCTATCCGGTTGCCCCGGGGTGATCCCGATATGGTCCATGTGGGCGGAGTAGACCAGGTACTCATCCTTGAGCATGGGGTCGCTCCCCTCGAGGATGCCCACGGTGTTCGGGGCACTGAGTGACGACGTGACGGTGTCCCTCATCTCGATGTCCACCCTGAGGCCCGGCAGCTCGCGTGCAATCGGCTCCCGGGCTGCACGGATGGCGGACAGGTCCGCCCCAGCCGCAGATAACGCGCTCGCGATAGCTCCCTCCCGGATCTGGAGCGCCACTGGGCGGTCACTGACAGTCCCCACCACGGTTCGCTCGGGCGCCTGTCTCGGGATGGCCGCGGCAAACCTGGCCGAATCAACGTCGCTCAGGGTAACGAGCGCCTTGGGCCCGGCGAGATACAGGACCCGGAGTACCTGCTGTGCCGCCGCCGTTTCGATGCCGGCCTGCGGCACATACAGCACAATCTTGCCCCGAACCCCGAGCCGGTCGGCCGTCTCGGTGGTCTGTGGTCCCCCAACCAGCAGCGCCGTTCCGTTCACCGGCTTCTGCGGTACGGGGCCACCGTCGTACCGTGCGGCGGAGGTGAACGCCGCGAGGTCCTTCCGGCCCCGCGCCACGAAAACCACTCGGGACTGGCCCAGGTCGAGCCGGTGGCGCGCGATCAGGTAGCGTTGGAGCCATCCCCGGTCCCCTCCTGGCTTGAGCCCGAACTTCCGGAACTGGTCGGCCACGTACGCAGCAGTCAGTTCCAGTCCGCGGCTCGGAGTATCCCGGCCCATCATCGAGTCCGCCGCGATGACGCCGATCCGGTGAGCGACGTCGGCCCCAGTGATGCTGGCCGCCGCGCGAGAGTGGGCCGGCGCCGTCTGGGCGGAGAGTGGTGCGACAGTGAGAGCCAGGCCGAGCAGGGTCAGGCGGTGCATTCGAGATCCTGTAAGGAGTAGGGTTTCACCTCGACCTCCACTGTACAGTAACCCCAGGATGACGCGGAGAGGTCAGTTCACTGAGCCGGCCGCGTTTGACTTCTCCGGTCGCGCGCGGATACGTTGCGCCTCGCATGTACCGTTCCGACTCTTCCCCCGGCCGTGCCCGCCTTGACCTGCTCGATCCCATGGAGGTGTCGAAGCTCGGCGGCCTCGAGATCATTACCCAAGGAGTGGTCGAGGGGTTCCTCAGCGGGTTGCATCGGTCGCCCCGGCGAGGGTTCTCCGTGGAGTTCGCCGAACACCGGATGTACCAGGCGGGCGACGAGCTCCGGTATGTGGATTGGAAGATCCTCGGCCGGAACGACCGCCTCTACGTGAAGCAGTTCGAGGAGGAGACCAATCTCCGTGCCATGGTGGTGTGCGACACCAGTCGCTCGATGGCATGGACCGGCTCACCGGAGACGGTCCTGCCCAAACTGGCTTACGTCCAGCGGCTCATCGCGGCGTTGAGTCTGGTCTTGATCCGGCAGCGGGACGCTACCGGCTTGATCACCTTCGATGATGATGTCCGCACGGTCACTCCTCCCCGAGCGCGCCTGAGTCACTGGCACCAGCTGCTCGAGGTGCTGGCCAGCCTGGAGGCCGGCCAGGGTACCGCGGCGGAGCCGGCCCTCCGGAGAGTGATCGGACAGTTGCGGCGGAGAGGACTGGTGGTGTTCGTCTCCGACCTGCTGCTGGATGGTGTCCTGGCGCTCAAGGCGCTGAGATTTCTCCGGCACCGCGGCCATCAGGTGCTCGTCCTCCATATTATGGATCCGGGCGAAGTCGTCCTGGGTGGACCGACCGAGGCGCGGTTCGAGGATCCGGAGACCCGCGCAGCGGTGGTCCTCAGGCCGCGCGACTGGGCAGGGGCGTATCGGGATACCGTTCAGACGGTAGTGAGCGAGTGGCGCCTCGCGTGCCGGCGTCACGG
>DASYVW010000037.1:0-2808 GCA_035936675.1 Gemmatimonadales bacterium | reverse complement strand
AGCTTCCGCAGTCGTCGCCGCATTTTCTTCGTCACGCTGCCCTCGAGCTGAGGCCGATAGGCACGGGTACAGCTTCGAAGGCGCCGGAGGCCGACTCGAAAATCGTGCAGCGCCTCGGCATCCCGAGAGTCCGTCAGCCGGGCCTGGGCGCCTTCTATTTGATCGACGTAACTCAGGGCGAGTAGACGGGAAGATTCCTGGGCCGATCGGTCCAGCAGGTCGGATGGAAGTCGTGCAGCCATCGCTTCACGCAGGCTCTGGGCGCTTTCGAGACCGCGGAGAGCGCACCCGTGGGGGGGTGGACCGTTGACCAGGTTGGTCGCCGTTGCTGGAGACGGGCTCGTCGGGCGGGGGCGCTCCGGATGAGCCGAAGATAGGCACGAATCGAAGGGCCGAGTCCACCGCCACCCGCGCGGACTCTCGGGCCAGGGTCTGAAAAACCGTTTGCGACCGAATTTCATCCTGCCCATCCGCGGGCTTCACCCGCGTATACGTGCCGTCCGCCTGGAGCTGCCGGGCTTTGATGTTGTCGTTCAACACCACCTGAAGAAGTTCCTGAGTCAGCCGAGACTTGAGCTGGGCGTCCTCGACCGGAAACATCAGCTCGATGCGGCGAAAGAAATTCCGCGGCATCCAGTCGGCACTTCCCAGGAACACCTCCGGCTCGCCCGCATTCTCGAAATAGAAGATCCGGCTGTGCTCCAGGAACCGGTCCACTATGCTGATCACCCGAATGTTCTCGGAGAGGCCTGGGATTCCCGGCCTCAGGCAGCAGGTCCCCCGGATAACCAGATCGATGCGCACGCCCGACCGAGCGGCCCGGTACAAGGCGTCGATGACGGTCGGCTCGACCAGTGCGTTCATCTTGACGATGATCCTGGAAGGCCGGCCCAGGACCGCATTCCGACCCTCCCGATCGATCAGCTCCACGATCTGCTCCCGGAAGCCGAACGGGGCCACCAGGAATTTTCGCCAACGGCGCCCCTGGGAGTACCCGGTGAGCAGATTGAAAAGCTCACTGGTGTCTTCCCCGAACTCCGGTTTGGCCGTGAACAAGCCCAGGTCGGTGTAGGTCCTTGCGGTCGTGGGGTTGTAGTTGCCCGTCGAGAGGTGCACGTACCGCCGGATACCCTCGGCCTCGCGTCGGACGACGAGCGAAGCCTTACAGTGGGTCTTCAGTCCCACGACGCCGTAGACGACGTGCACGCCGGCATGCTCGAGAGACCGGGCCCAGACGATGTTGTTCTCCTCGTCGAACCGGGCTTTGAGCTCGACCAGGGCAGTCACCTGCTTTCCGTTCTGCGCGGCCCGCTCCAGGGCGCGAATGATGGGGCTTGCACCGCTGGTCCGGTACAGGGTCTGCTTGATCGCAAGGACCTGCGGATCGTCGGCGGCGCGCGCGATAAAGTTCACGACGCAGCCGAATGACTCGAAGGGATGGTGCACCAGAATATCCTGGCTGCGAATCAGGTCGAACACATCCCCGCCAGGGGCGAACGCGGGAGGCGCACCGGGAACCAATGGTTCGTCCTTGAGCGCGCGGAATCCATCCAGCCGATGCAGCGCCAGAAATACCGTGAGATCCACCGGTCCGCGAAGCCGGTAGACGTCCCGGTCATGCAGATCGAGGGCCCCGACCAGCATCTGCACAAACCGCTCGTCGGCGGCATCCGAGATCTCGAGCCGCACCGCGTCGCCGTGCAGGCGCTGGCGGAGGTTTTCCTCGATGGTTTGGAGCAGATCTTCAGCATCGTCCTCATCGATCGCGAGATCGGTGTTGCGGGTCACCCGGAATACGGTGTGACCGAGCACGCGAAAGCCACCGAACAGCGTACCTAGATGGGCGGCGATGACGTCCTCCAGCAGGACGAAGCGGACCCGGTCGGGAGGGCCCGGAAGGATCACGACCCGATCGAGTACAGCCGGCACCTGCACGACGGCAAAGAGCTCCTGGAGCTGGTTGGCATGCTTTCTCTCGACCAGAAGCGCAATGTTGAGACTCTTGTTGTGTACATGGGGGAACGGGTGACCCGGGTCTATGGCCAGCGGGGTAAGCACGGGGTAGATGCTGCTGGCGAAGAGGGCGTCAACAAAGGCTCGCTCCGCGGGTGAGATCTGCCCCAGCCGCACCCATTCAATGCCGCTCTGCTGAAGGTCGCCGATCAGCTCCTCATGAAGCAGCCTATACTGCTCCGCGACCAGCTGGTGCACGCGCTGGTCGATCTTGGTCAGCTGTTCGGCAGGCGCCAGCCCATCCGCCGGGAAATCCTGGGGCTCCAGTCCGGCATAGAGCTGCTCTTGCAGGCCGGCAACCCGGATCTCGAAGAACTCGTCCAGGTTTGAGCTGACGATCGAGAGGAATTTGATTCGCTCGAGGCAGGGGTTGGTCGGATCCGCGGCTTCCTCGAGGACCCGCGAATTGAACTCGAGCCAGCTCAACTCGCGGTTGAGGAAATGCTCCTGGGAAAACTCGGGCACGTTCTTGGGCATAAATCGAGCGCTAACTGGCGGCGGCGACGTGCAACTGCAGACCGCGCGGTGCGCCGGCCACCCTCCTCCGGGCCCGCGAACGACGCCACACCATCTCCACTTTCGTATCGAACGCCTTTCGGAACAGATCCGACTTGCGCTGGGCGTCGGCGCACTCGACCTCCGGTGACGCACCCGCCTCGATGTTCAGCCGCAGCCTATTCCGCAGGGCGCGCACCTTGAGACCGGTTACCGCCTGGGAATGGGTCCGGTCCAGACCATCGGCGATGCGGAGAATTCCGCTCAACCGGCCGATCAGCCGCCGCTCATCCACGGTCA
>DASYVW010000036.1:0-2116 GCA_035936675.1 Gemmatimonadales bacterium | reverse complement strand
AGCGCCGCGTGATTCTCCGACGCGAGCACGCACCGCTCGACCGCCTTCTCCTCGATCAACACCTGCCGGACCGCTTCCTGCGCCGCCACCTCCTTGATCTCCAACAGGACCGGCATCTCGGGGAACCGGCGCAGGATCTCGGCAAGGGTGGAGATTCGTACGTCAACCGCACGGAACGGAAAGGTCTTCCCCCGATCCAGGGTGAACCGGGCACCGGCGTCGATGTGCTTGAGAGCAGCCACGCGAAGAGCGGCGAGTGGGCCAGTATGATCGGTGGTGCGCTCGAGGGTCGGATCGTGCAGCACCACCGGCACCCCGTCGGCGGTGAGCCGCACGTCCAGCTCGAATGCGTCGGCGCCCTGCCGGACCGCCAGCTCGAAGGCGGCGAGGGTGTTCTCCGGCGCCACCCCCGACGCGCCCCGATGGGCGATGACGGGGCGAGCGGAAAGATCGAGCAGTGGATTAGATTGTGCACCCATGTCCATCGCCGATCTCCGTCGCGACTACGCTCGCGCGCGTCTCGACGAAGCCAATGTGAGCTCCGATCCCGTCGCCCAATTCGAGCGCTGGTTCACCGAGGCGCGCGAGGCAAAGGTCATGGAGCCGAATGCGATGGCGCTGGCCACCGCGACCCGGGAAGGCGCTCCCTCGGTACGCATGGTCCTGCTCAAGGGAGCGGACCAGCGCGGGTTCGTGTTCTTCACCGACTACCGAAGCCAGAAGGGCGTAGAGCTGGAGCTCAATCCCCGCGCCGCCCTGGTGTTCTACTGGCCGGAGCTGGAGCGGCAGGTTCGGATCACCGGGCGGGTCATTCCCGTCGCCACTGAAGAATCGGACGCCTATTTCCGCAGCCGGCCGCTGAGCAGCCGGCTGAGTGCCTGGGCTTCTCACCAGAGCGAGGTCATTCCCGACCGCGTCCAGCTGGAGGAGCGGGCCCGGCAGGCGGCCCAGCGGTTCCCCGGCGAAGACGTGCCGCTTCCCAAGTACTGGGGCGGATACCGGGTCGCTCCCGAGATGATCGAGTTCTGGCAGGGGCGCGAGAGCCGGCTGCACGATCGCATCCGCTACCGCCGCGATGGCGACGGGTGGCGGATGGAACGGCTTTCTCCGTAGCACACCACATGGCCCGTCCTTCGGACGGGCTTTCTTTTATTCATTTGGCATTTGATCGCCACCCGGCCCTTACGGGCCGGGCTACGGATTTGGCGCGGTCCGCCGGACCGCGGGCACTCCGTGTTTAGTTGCGCTCCTTTGTCCATCGTCGGCCGCGTGGAAGGCGGAACCTCGTTGGTCACGGAGCGTCCGCGGTCCGGAGGACCGCGCCAACCAAAGAGGCCGGCCCGTGAGGCCGGCTGGGCGTCAAGCCCAAAATGATCATCGTAGGCCCGGCCAAAGGCCGGGCGCGTGTCATGGATCGAATCCCACGGAAAAGCACGACCAGTATACAGACAGGAAAGCGGGCGGGGAAGCTACGGCGCGTGCCGGTCTTCTTTTCCGGTGTCCAGACGGCCCACCATGGCCTTCATCAGCTCCAGCTGGTGCGGTGTCAGGATCGCGTTTACAGAGTCGTGGAACTCCTGGCTGATGGCGTGCACCTGCGCGGTGAAAGCCTGGTAGGTGAGCGTGCGAGGAGCGGTATCGAGGATCTCTTGAATCCTGTCGTTGTGCTCCTTTGACAGCTGTCGCACCTTCGCTTGCTGCTCAGACGTAAGGCCCAGGTCCCTGGTCAGGCGACGGACCTGTTGCGCGATCGACGAATCCGCGCTGTGGTTCTTCTGCATCCGTTCGCGCCAGTCCGCCGCCCCCTGCAGCGGTTGAGCCTGCTGCGCCTGCGCCGGCGGCGCCGCCGCCTTTTCTTGCGCCCTGTCGCAGCCGGCCGCGCCGAGCACGACCACGCCGCCGAACACGAGCCTCGATATTGACCTCATAGCGCTCACCACATGGCCCGCCCTTCGGGCGGGCTTTCATTTATTTATTGGCCTTGACGGCCACCCGGCCCTTACGGGCCGGGCTACGGATTTTGGCGCGGTCCTCCGGACCGCGGACGCTCCGCGAATGCCGTCGCTCCACGGTATGCGTCAAATGTACGAATCACCGTCAGTGACCATTGCCCCCA